>CATPAW010000164.1 GCA_955652255.1 uncultured Chthoniobacterales bacterium
CCCGTGACCGATGAGTTTTTCTTCGTTTTCAAGTCCAAGATAGCGCGCCGAAGCGCCACTCGCGATGATCAGTGCTTGTGTCTCCAGCCACTCGTCGTCGGCTTTGATACGGACATGATTGTTGCGCGGCTCGAAATCGGTTGCTTCGGCGTAAGAAAACCGCGCGCCGAATTTCTCCGCCTGGTCATGCATGTTGATGATCAATTGCGGACCGTCGATCCCATCTGCGAATCCTGGATAATTTTCCACTAACGTCGTGGTGGAAAGCTGACCGCCGGGCTGACGGCCTTCCAGCACGAGCGGGCTCAAATTGGCGCGGGCGGCGTAAATCGCTGCCGTCAACCCCGCGCAGCCGCTTCCGACAATGATCACCTTCTCCATGAGTAAACTTAGCATGCCGCGCAAGTGCGCCAAGAGTGCGAGCCGCACTGGCATTTGACCAAAGCGGGGCGACCCGCGAACGAAGGTGGATCGAGCAGTCGTCGCCGCGGCGACCTCGATGCTAAACTTGGCGGCGAAGCCTCATTAGTAGCATCGCCCGACGGAGCGGCCGATCTACCTTTGCTCGCCACAATGGTGCGCGTACTCTGCGCGATGCCGGAGCTGGCCGAGGTCGAATGGTATCGCAAACAATGGAATCCCGGTCTCGGAGAAGAGATTGTCGATCTACAGTTGCATGCGCGGAAGCGAGTTTTTCGCGGGACGAATACGAGAAAACTTCAGGGAAAGCTTGTCGGCGAACAACTGCTAAGATCGACGACGCGTGGAAAACGAATGCTCTTCAAGTTCTCCGGCAACAACTGGCTCGGCATTCATCTCGGCATGACCGGCAAAATTCGCGTCGAACCCGCGAATTCTAGGCCTAACAAACACGATCACCTCGTCTTATATCAACGCGAACGCGCGCTCGTATTCACCGACTCGCGACAATTCGGCCGCGTCCGCTTTCATCACAGCTCGGATGAGCCGGACTGGTGGAAGAGCGATTCGCCGGAAATCATTTCGCGAGAGTTCGATCAAAAATTCGTCGACCAATTTTTAGATCGACACCGTAAAGCGCCGATCAAAGCCGTCCTGCTTTTGCAGAATGGTTTTCCCGGAATCGGAAATTGGATGGCTGACGAAGTCCTCTGGCGCGCGAAGATCCTGCCAGCGCGCCGCGCCGAAAAATTACGTCATCGAGAAAGAGCGGCTTTGCTACGTGCAGCGAAATTTGTTGCGAAGAAATCGCTCGAAACTCTCGGTCGCGATTATTCCGATCCGCCGCGCTTGTGGCTCATTCATCAGCGCTGGAAACGCAGCGGCATTTGTCCGCGCCATCGCACACCGTTACGCCGCGCAACCATCGGCGGTCGCACCACGGCGTGGTGTCCGCGCTGTCAAAGATAACGCGATCTAACGCAGCACCGACTAGAATCCCTTGAATCTTTCGGAAGCAATCACGCAGTGACGTGGACGACGATCTTGTGAAAACCGGTCGCGCCTGAGTACGGGCTGCGGTCTTCTTCCCATTGTTGCACATTGCCTTCGCCGTCGGTCGCGCGAACCACTAACGTGTAGTCGTCGGGTTCATCGGGCATCCAGCCGTCGTGCGCGCTCCAGAGCGACCAGGCGAGATCGCCGCCGGCGTAATAAATGTCGGCGTCATCCCACGTTTGCCCGTCATCAAAACTTAATTCCACGCGTGAGATGCCGCGATCGCCGCCGAAGGCGACGCCTTTCACTTCGATCGGGCCGCGTAATTCGCTAATCGAGAATCGTGATTCGTGATCGGGGATGTCGATTCTCGATCTTGTCGGGACAATGAAATCCGGGCCCCAACCTTGCGTTTCGTAAAATCCTTTCGCGTTCGCGTCGGTGACTTCGATGCGTGTGAGCCATTTCACGTGCTTTTCTCCGAAATATCCGGGAACGACGACACGCACCGGATAACCATGTCGGTGCGGCAACGGCACGCCGTTCATTTCGTAAGCGAGGAGCGTGGTCGGATCGAGCGCTTTATCGAGCGGAAATGTATCGGTATAATTATCGACGCCATGCAAACGCACGCGCGCCGCGTTCGAAAGCGGCGCCGCCGGGTCGATTAGATCGCGCATCGCCAAACCTTTCCAGATGGCGTTGCTCATCAATCCGGCATCCAATCCGTTGCTGATGCACATCAGGGTCGTCTCCTGCTCGATCGGGGTGAACCCTTTCAAATCTTGAAATCGATAAGTGGCTGGGTTCTGCACGAGCCCGTTAACTTCCAAGTGCCAAAGATCGACCTTCACTCGCGGATCGACCACGTTCTTGGTCACGCAGTAAAAGAGGTCGTTAGGCGTGATCGCCTGGACAACGCGACCTTTGTATTGCGTGCCGTCGTAGCTAAACGTGGCCGCGCGATAAAGTTTCCGAATCAGACCGGCGCCACCGCCGGCGACGGCCACGCCGAGCCCACCCAAAATGAGCGCGCGTCTTCCAATCGCTGGGCTGAATTCGCGGTCTTCACTTTTCGGTTTTGCCCGAGCGAGAAAATGAAATCCGACAACGAGCGTTCGCTCAAAAACAAAAACACACAGGGCAAAGCCGACTAGCGTGACTAAACGCGCGACATCGATGGGCAATCCGAGGTAACTCGTTCCCAGCACCGGCCAGAGGACAATCGCGGCGGCGATGAGCGGCAACAAAACAAAGATGCTGATAGTGGCGAAGACGGCCGGGCGGGCTGGATCGCGTGGCATGAACAAACCAAAAATCGCTCCGCCAAGAGCGCCGACGAGCAATTGGCCGGCCATTGTCGATCCAACGCCGAGCTGCTTGAGATGATTGTATCCGCCGACGCGGCCCATGATCGACAAGAACGGCCCCGGCGAAATAAAGACCGAAAGCCGGTCGCCAATGATGGCGAGCGGTGTCGCGACGCCAAAACAGGCAAGCAGCAACATCACAACCGTCATCGCGATCCCCGCGACGAGGCCGGCGAGCAGGCCCGCGAAAATCGCTTTCGATCGGCTTATCATCATTGTCGATCTTACAGTTGGATCGAAACGTTGGAATCAAATTATGCCTTGCTGAGGAGTGTTGTAGCGGCGCTCGCCGCTACAACTTTTCGAGTGCGATCCGCAACAGCGTCGCGAGAATTCGTGCGCCCGCGACAAAAGTTCCGCGCAATGTGCCGGAAACTTTCGAAACTCCGCCGGCGCGGCAACGATGATTCACCGGCACTTCGAGAATGCGGAGACCGGCACGCGCGGCGCGCATCTGCATTTCCAAATTCCAGCCGTAGGTTTTTTCGCGCATGCCGAGTCGCCTAAGCGATTCACGGCGAATGGCGCGAAATGGACACATGTCGGTATAGCGCGCGCCGTACAAGATCGACAATAACCAGCCGCCGAAGCGTCCGGCCAAGATTTGTTGCACATTCATGCTGCCAGGTTCGCGCTGGCCGCGTGTGCGCGACCCGATAACAAAATCGTGCGTGCCGGCGACGATCGGATCGACAAGTTGATCCATGAATTCCGGGCAATCGCTGCCGTCGCCATCGAGAAAAACCACGATGTCGCATTCCGGAGAAAGCGAACGAATCCCGGCCGCGCATGCGCGGCCATAACCCCGGTGCGGTTCCGCAACCAATCCGGCGCCGGCTGCGCGCGCGCGTTCCGCCGTCCGATCCGTGCTGCCGTTGTCGACGACGATCACCTCGTGCGGAATTTTCGTCGCCGCGACCGCGCGAATCACATTGGCAATTGGTTCTTCTTCATTCAATGCAGGAATGATGACGGAGATCATGGTAGCGCAAGCGTCTCGCTTGCGTGTAAACAAATCGCAAGCCGGAAGCCTGCGCTACTATCGGAAAACGAGCCACGCACTCGTGAAATAAAACACTAGCGCGAAGAAATCCGCGAGCGCGAGTGTGATGGGCCCCGCCGCGATTTTCGGGTCGAGCTTCAACCAGTGCAGCAGCGATGGCACGCTCAGCCCGAAGAGACACGCGCTGACCAGCGAGAGAGAAATGCTTCCGCCGATGACGAACGCGCCGCGGACATCGTGACGCCAGATCCAAACAATCGCGCTGACCACGAAGCCGCACGCGAGCCCGAGCAACACGGCCGTCCTGACTTCTCGCCGTAGCGCCCTAAGAAACCAGCTCCAAGTCACGCGGGCTGAACGCAACGCCTGGATGGTCACGCTCATCGACTGCGTGCTGACGCTTTCATTGAGCCCCAGCACCATGGTCAGAAAAAATGCTATGACGAGACTGCGCGCGAGGGTCAGTTCAAACGCGCCGGCCAGCATCGCGCAGATTGTTCCGCCTGCCACTGTCGCCAAGAGCCAGGGAAAACGATAACCGAACATGCGCCACGGCGATGCGTCGCGCACTTGCGCAAGATGAAAGCCAAGCGCCTCGAAAAAATCGTCGCGTGCACCTTCCCTTTCGGTTTCGTCCGTTTCGAGAACGCTCTGCATAAAGACGTCCGAATCGACAACTCCGATCACGTGACGCTCCGCATCCACCACCGGAAATGCGAGGAGCTTGTAGAGAACGAAAAATTCACAGGCTTCCAGAACCGTCGCTTCGGCGGGCAAAGCGATCACGCGGGGCACCATGATCTCCCGCAATCGCGTACTCGGTGAGGCGGTGAGCAAACGGCGCGTTGGGACTACACCTACGAGCCGCTTGCGTTCATCCACTGCATAAAAATAAATGACGCGCTCACCAATGCCTTCGCGCCGAATCGCCTCGAGCGCTTTCTCCACGCTCGCATTTGCTTCGAGCAAAGGAAAATCTGTGCGGGCGTAGTCCAGCGCCGGCGCGTTAAAATCGACCGCGCCAGAAAGTTTCATGGCGAAACGTTTTGTACTTTATGTACGATCCCTTTGCTGCGCAGGATCTCGGCCGCTTCGCTGAAATAATCGCGCACATCGGACTGTGCACGGACCCAGTCGAGATAACGCGCGATGCCTTCGGCAAGATCGACATGTGGATCATAACCAGCGGCGCGGATCCGCGTCGTGTCGCTGCTAAGATGACGCATCTCGCCCGGACGGAATTCGCCGTTGATTTCCGGCGCAATGTCGATCTTTAGTGCGGTGGAAAGTTGTTCGGCAACTTCGCGGATCGGCGTGCCGTGACCGCTGCCGACGTTCGCGGGCAATCCGTCGAGCTCGTCGGTTTCGGCGGCGAGCAAATTCGCGCGCGCAATGTCTTCGACGAAGGAAAAGTCGCGTGTCTGCTCTCCATCTTCATACAAGACGGGCGGCAGATTGTTAAGCAATCGCGTGCAGAAGATCGCGATCACGCCGGTGTAGGGATTGAAAATCGACTGGCGCGGCCCGTAAGTGCACGAATAACGCAGCGCGACGGTGGGAAGGCCGACCTGCTTTCCCCAGAGGAGCACGAGTTTTTCCTGATCGACTTTCGTCAGACCGTAAACAGTTTCACCGCCGACCGGTGCATTTTCGGGCGTCGGCGCGCTTTTCGTAATCGCGCCGCAAATAGGGCAATGAACCTGCCAGTCGCCGCGCCGCAGCTGCTCGACCGGACGGACGGGCGGGAAAACCACATTGTGCTTCGGGCAAATGCCGGCGCCTTCACTGTAAACGGCTTGCGAGCTCGCGACGATGATCTTTTGGATCGACAATTTCTTTTCGCGGATCACCTCGAGCATTTGCGCTGTGCCTAACGAATTGACGTGAACGTACTTCACGATCTCCGGCATGTAACCGCCGTAGGCCGCCTGGTGAAAGATAACGTCGATCTTGTCGAGCGCGGCAGCGATAGTTTCGCGATCGCGCAAATCGCCCTCGATGAATTCGACCCGCTCGTTAATCCAAGTTGGCCTGCCGCGGCGGTGAGTCTGCGGTTCGAGATTGTCGAGCACGCGAACTCTCCAACCTTCGCGCACAAGCAAATCGGCGACGTGCGATCCAATCAGTCCAGCACCGCCTGTAACGAGCGCGCGTTTTCCATGGCATTCACTCATGCCTCTGTTGTAGAGGCGGTCACCGCGGCGAGCAAACGTCTAGGTTTTTCTGCGGCTGAGGACAGCCGCCACTACAACTGCGGCCAGATGCGGGCGCGGCCTTCGCGCTCGACGATCTCGCGCAAAAATGCTCGCGTCGCTGGAGCGGTATCGATTGTCGGCTTTGAGTTATCCCTGAGTAGTTCGTCACAAACGCGCCGCAATGTGGTACGCTCATCGACATCGTAGCTAGTCGGCAAGAATTCGACTGCGAGGTTAAGCTCGGTTGCGCGCTGCACCGTTTGGTCGA
>CATPAW010000165.1 GCA_955652255.1 uncultured Chthoniobacterales bacterium
GCGGCCTCGAGCGTGGCGCTTCCTGAAGCAACGATTCCCGCGCACGCGCGCTGCATAATCGTCGCCGCTTCGCCGGTCTTGATTTCGAAAGATTGATTGTCTCGCTTCCCGCTCGTCAACGCTTCGCGCTTCCCGTCTACGTCGCTCGGCTCCCCGCCTGAGGCGGATCGATTCAAAATTTCTTCCATCTCTTGAGCGCGCTCACCGAACGCGGCTGCGACCTCGAAACGAAGATTTGGTTTTCGCCTTCGCAGTTTGTGCGCCGCTTCAATCAGGACCGGAAAAATTTTGCGCACCTCACGGGAGCGGCTTCCCGGCAAAAGTGCGACCAAGTTTCGATCGCGTTCGATGTCGATCTTGCAGGCGCGCAATCTTTCGATCATGGGATGCCCGACGAAAACCGTGCGCAGGCCTGATTGGTTATAGAGATCGGCTTCAAACGGAAAAATGCAGAGCATGAGATCGAGAAAGCGCGCCATCTTTTTGATGCGTCCGCGGTTCCAGGCCCAAACTTGCGGACTGATGTAGTAGATGATCTTGTGCGCCGCGATCCGCCGACGCAGCGCACGCGCGAGACGCAAATTGAAGCCGGGATAATCGATCAGCACGACCGCGTCGGGTTTGCTCTTCTCGATCTCACTGAGCGTTTCGCGAAACTTTTCTCGAAAATAACCATAATTCCTGATCACTTCCCACAAACCGAGAACGGCAGCGTTCCCGATCCAGTCGTGAAATTGCCTGCCTGCGATCGTTTTCATTCGCGGTCCACCGCGCCCGATGAAGTGAAGATCGACATCGAGCTGCCGCACGGAGCGCATCAGCTCCGCTCCGTGATTGTCTCCGCTGGCTTCGCCGGCGACAAAATAAATCGTCTTAGACACTCGGCTCGATCCGCCTCGTGATTTCGATCGCCAGTTCCAGCGCCGCGATCGCCTGAAACCCGGAAACGCGCGGCTGGCGACCGCTCTTCGCGCATTCCACGAACGAAACAAGCTGATGCTTGAGCGGCTCCTCGCGTGCAATCTCCACCTTCTCGCGCGTGATCCGGCCTTCTGCGCGCCGATAGATTTCGCCGCTCTGTTTTTCATAATCGAGCGAGAGATAAGCGTCTTCCTGAAAAACACGAATCTTGCGCATCCGCTCGGGACTGATGCGGCTCGAAGTGATATTTGCGACACAACCATTCTCAAAACGCAGGCGCGCGTTCGCGATGTCTTCGCCGCGGCTCAAGACCGCCACACCGACAGCGTCGATGGTCTGCACAGGCGAGCGCACGAGGTGCAAAATAATTTCAAGATCGTGAATCATGAGATCGAGCACGACGCCAATGTCCGTGCTGCGTTCCGGATAAGGCGAGAGCCGGTGCGCTTCGATAAAGCGCGGATGCGTCAACCGTTCTTCAAGCGCGCTCAGAACCGGGTTGAATCGCTCGACATGGCCGACCTGCAAAATCAACCCGTTTTGCGCCGCCAATTCCGCCAACTCGCCGGCGTGAGCACTGTTGTCGGTGATTGGTTTCTCTATCAGCAAATGTTTGCCCCGAGCAAGCAGGGAACGCGCAACTTCGCAGTGCGTATTGGTCGGCGTCGCAATCGAGGCCGCATCGACCATCTCAGCAAATTCGTCGAGCGATTGCGCAGGCGTAACGCGATATTTTTTCGCAATGGCGTTCGCTTTCGCAAGATCGATATCGTAAATCGCGGAAAACTCCGCCGAGGGAATTTCGGCGTAGAGCCGGGCATGATTGCTTCCAATGTGTCCGACGCCAACAACGCCGACTCGCAAGTTCTTCATCGAGACAGAGGAGCTTTAACGCGCAACATTTTTCAAAAACCAATCGTAAGTGCGCACAATGCCATCGCGAAGCGGAATCGTCGGGCGCCAGCCGAGATTATTCAGCTTGGTAACATCGAGAAGTTTGCGAGGCGTGCCGTCCGGCTTGGTCGCATCCCAGGCCAGTTCACCGTCAAAACCGACCACGTCGCAAATCAGCTCCGCCAGTTCGCGGATGGAGATGTCCGCGCCGCAGCCGACGTTAACGATTTCGGGCGAATCATATTTTTCGAGAAGGAACAGGCACGCGCCGGCTACATCGTCGACATGGAGAAATTCGCGGCGCGGTTTGCCTGAGCCCCACACGACAATCTCGCGCGCCTTTCGCATTTTGGCTTCATGTGCCTTACGCAAAAGCGCGGCCAGCACGTGCGAGGTTTCAAGATCGAAATTGTCATTCGGGCCATAGAGATTCGTCGGCATGGCTGAGATAAAATTCGCTCGATATTCGCGGGCGTAGGCCTGGCAAAGTTTGATGCCGGCGATCTTCGCGATCGCATAAGCTTCATTCGTTGGCTCAAGCGGCCCGGTCAGCAAAGCGGTCTCAGGAATCGGCTGCGGCGCATGCTTTGGGTAGATACAGGAGCTCCCCAAAAAAAGAAGCTTACGCACCCCACTCTCGTGCGCCGCGCGAATGACGGTGTTTTGAACGCGCAAATTATCAAGCAGAAATTCGACCGGAAAATCGTTGTTCGCCTTGATGCCGCCCACTTTAGCGGCCGCGAAAATCACGATGGCCGGTTTGTCTTGAACGAAGAAATTTTGCACGCCCGCTTCGTCCGCGAGATCAAGCTGCGACCGGTCACGTTTCGGGAGATTGGTAAAACCTTCCGCCTCGAGACGCCGGATGAGCGCGCTGCCGACCAGGCCGCGATAACCGGCCACGAAGATTTTTTCTGATTTATCCATCATAGATTGCCGGCCAGCTTGTTAGCATTTTCTTTTTTCCTCATTTGCGCAATCCTGACGTGCTGAGCCAGTGGCAATCGCGTCTGCCAGTTCAATGTAAAACGTTATGTGCGCCGCGAGCTGAGCCCAGCGCAGTGGCGCGGGCGCGATGCGGAAAAAATCCCTACTGGATTCTCGATACGGTGGAAATGAAAACGGCGTGGCACCCAATCGAGTTACGAAGTAGGGACGCCGCGCTGCGGCGTCCGGTCAGCCCCGCTACTTCGCTGGAATCGACACTCGCCAATAAACAGTGAGTCGCCTGAAGTAGCGGGGCTGATCCTATCGGCGGCGGCCCGCGTCCTGCTGATCTTCTGCCGAAACCGATGCACATTCCTTCGCTCATCGAGAAAAAGCGCGACGGTCACGAACTCTCTTCCGAAGAAATTGAGTCTCTGATTTCGGATTTCACGAGCGGAGAGATTCCGGAATACCAGATGAGCGCGTGGGCGATGGCTGTTCTCTTCCGCGGAATGACGCCGGCCGAGACGCAGCAACTGACCGAGGCAATGATGAACACCGGCCGGGTGCTGAAATACCCAAAGAATTCGCCGCCCAAGATCGACAAGCACTCCACCGGCGGCATCGGCGACAAGGTTTCCCTCGTGCTCGCGCCCTTGCTCGCGTGCGATGAGGCATGGGTGCCGATGATTGCGGGGCGTGGCCTCGGCATCACCGGCGGCACGCTCGACAAACTCGAGAGCATTCCGGGATTCAACGTCAATCTCGATGAAAAACGCGCGCTCAAGCAGCTTGAGCGCATCGGCGTTTTCATGATCGGTCAGACCGAAGACATTTGTCCGGCCGATAAAAAACTTTACGCGTTGCGCGACGTGACCGGAACGGTGCCATCGCAGGCACTCCTCGTGGCGAGTGTCATGAGCAGAAAACTCGCGGAGAATCTCGATCGCCTGGTGCTCGATGTGAAGTTCGGCAGCGGCGCGTTCATGAAAACGAGAAAAGACGCCGAGCAACTCGCGGCAGCGATGACGAGCGTCGGGGAGTCGATGGGCGTAAAGATGTCGCACCTGCTGAGCCCGATGGATGAACCGCTCGGACGCGCAGTCGGCAACGCGCTCGAAATCGCGGAATGCGTCGAGATTTTGCAGGGCGGCGGACCGCCGGATTTGGTGAAGTTGATTGTCGATCTTGCGAAGAAAGTTTCGACGACTCCGCGAAAAGATTTGGAAAAGCGACTGAAAGACGGCAGGGCCGGGAAAAATTTGTCTCGCTGGTTTACGCCCAAGATGGCGACGCAACCGCGCTGGAGAAGATTCTTGAGCTACACCGAGCGCCGGTCGTTCAACCGTTGCGCGCCAAGTCAGCGGGAGTCGTGAAGAAAATGGACGCCGAGTCAACCGGACGTGCTTCCGTCCTGCTCGGCGCCGGACGTCAAAAGGCGGGCGACGCGATTGATTTCGCGGTCGGCATCTCCGGCATCAAGAAAATCGGCGAACATGTCGATCTCGACGAGCCATTGCTGTTCGTGCACACGCGAACTCAGCAATCATTGGATTCAGTTTTGCCGATCTTGAAAAAGGCGAGCGCGGTCGGCTGAGCCTGATTGCAAAAAGATGTAGAGGCGGCTGTCTCAGCCGCAATGCGCGTGAGGACACGCGCCACTACACCTTTTGCCGCGCGGACAGCGCCCGCAGGCTTTACTGATTGTTGCCGACCAATTGCGCGGCAGGTTCTCTCAGTTCAAGCTCGTCGCTCACCTTCTGAAGTCCGGTACCGAGAGCTTCAATCTGCTTCTGCTGCTTGGCGATGGTCGCTTGTTGTTCCTGCACTTGGCGGTGCTGTTTGAGAAACTCGTTCAGCAACATCGCGTTCACGGCCTCGTAGCGCACGGTGTAGATCTCGCCTTTGGCGGCGCGAAACACCAGGTCCGGGTTCGCCTTGGCTACCTCCTCGGCGATCAAACCGATTTGCGGCGTGCTTTTGCTGTCGTTTTTGTAGTGAAACATTACCGGCTTAAGGTTCAAAATGGCTTCGCTCGCCTGCTCCATCGGCTTAATCTCCTTTTTGAAGCGCCGCGAAGAGCTGACCGTGCCGAGCTGACCGGCGGAGTCTATCACCACTGATATGGCGTCCGCGTTTCCCTTTGTCGTATCGCGAATCCCGGCGATAAATGTGGCGCTCTGGAATGCTTGGTCGCCGATGCGGATCGTATTGGACTCGCCAGTAAAGCCTACGTTGTCGATGTCGATGTTGCGATCGCCGATGACGGAGATGCCGGCGTGATCCCCCAGTGCAATATTAAAGCTCCCTGTTGTATTGTTGCTGAGCGCGTCAGAAC
>CATPAW010000166.1 GCA_955652255.1 uncultured Chthoniobacterales bacterium
GGCACGTCCTTTGTGATAACTTTGGCGACAAGAACCTGTCTCACCGGCGGCTGGGCCGCTTTGGCCTCGCTGGCCCTGTGTTGAAAAATCCGATACAAAACAAAGGCGGCGAGCAGGACGAAGAGAAGATAGGCCCACCAGGGAATAGTTTGGTTTGAGATGCGCGTGCGCTTCATTTGGATCTTCTCGTGGCGCCGCGGAGCGCCTTTTTGTTTGTAATCGGATGGCCATCCCTTTTTTGGCCGTTGTGACGCAAACGAACGGAGGATATAGCAATCCTTCGTGCTTCATCGCGCCTTTCCGCTTTCTCGCAAATCCGTATGAGCACTTTGATGCAGGTTCGCAGTTCGGACGCTGGAATGTCGGCAAGCAATTCATGTCGAAGTTCGTCCGCCACCGTTTTGATCTGAGCGATAACGCGCTGGGTGCGCCGGCCGAGGTGCACCATGTTGCAACGGCGGTCATGCGGCGAGCTCTGACGCGTCACCCAGCCTTCTCTCTCCAGGCGATGCAACAACGTCACCACCGTCGGCTCCTCGACGCCCAGTCGCGCCGCGATTTCCGCCTGCGTAAGCGCGTCAGGGGCGATAGACAAATGCAAAAGCGTCCGCCACTTCGCCTGGCTTAAACCCATCGGCTTGAGCCGCTCGTCCAATTTCAGCCGCCAGGCGCGAGCGGTTCCGTGCAACAGTGGACCAAACGTTTCCCAGTCAGATTTCATGGATCGGAATTACTTAGCATGCTAACCAATTCCGATTTGCGGCCCTGTCAAACGTTCAGGGTCCTACCTCGAACAGGATCATCTCGCGTTTGCGGTAATCCGTTATCCGACCGACCTGATGCGTCCGGCAGGGCGCCCACTTTTGCGTACTTGCCGCTTCCTCTTCGATCTCGGTGCGGACAAGGAAATAATGCGTATCGGCCGGGAGTTTCGTGATGTGGCTCACATACTCAAGCGGCGCTTTTACGTAGAAAAACAGCGGTTGATAATCCGGATCCACCGCGTAAAGCGTCTCGCTCACCGGCACCATGGCATTAATCTCCGCGGCGGCCTTTTTTATCTGCTGCCTGTTTCTCAAAACGAGCGCGGTGAACGGATATCCAATTCCGCCGATCACCAGTCCAAGGCCGACAAAGACTGCCGCCACCTTAGCCCACACTCGTTCTCTCGCCATTCGCATTTGGTAAGGCCAGCGCAGCGCATTGCCGGCATAGCTCATGGCCAGCAACCATGAGGCTGGAACCAATACCGGCATGCTGTATCTGGGCAGCGCGACCGGCACGAGATTCATACCGATGAACGGCGCCACAATCCCCCAGGTGAGAGCACGCGCGAGGCGCCGCTGCGTCTCATCCTGGAATTTTACAAACCGCACGAACGGGAACAGGACCACCCAAGGCAGGAAATAGACGAGAGAGCGCGGGACATTTTGGATCCAACTCAGAAAATTGAAATCGGTGGCTCTCAACCGGCCGCTGAATTGAGCCGACCACTTATGCACCGTTGCTTGCGTGGTCGTACTCTGGAGGAAGGGAATCGCCCAAGCTGCAAAAATGGCGAGCATAATGGCGAGCGCGGCAAAGTGCGCGGGATGGACAAGCAGACGCCAGTTCTTCGTCTGCCACAGGACAGCGAAGACGAGCCCGTAGAAAAATACGAGATGAGTCGGGCCTTTTGCCAGCAGAGCAAGCCCGAGAAAAATCGATGCCGGAACCCAAATGAGCCATGGCGATTTTTTTTGCAACCAGAAGCTTAACCATAAAATGATCGCGAGACCGGAAAGTGACACGTAGAGCCCTTCGATCTCGATTGATCGCCCTTTTTCTATCATGCCGATATTCGTCAACCAAATGAGCGCGGCGATTGTTGATCCGCTCGGACCAAGACTGGCGCGCGCGACTGTAACAAACGCGATTGCGACCGTGAGCACCGAAAGCGCTGAGGGCAGGCGGGCTGTCCATTCATTTCGCACGCCAAAGATTTTGAACGACGCCGCCACCACCCAGTTCACCAGCGGCGGCTTGCGGAAATACGCGCTCCCTCCCACTTGCGGGACAATGTAATTGCCGGTTTCAAGCATCCGGATCGCCGGTAAAATCCGGCGTCCCTCTTCTCCTTTAATCGCGAGAGAACCAAGTGCTGGAAGATAAATCGCCGCCCAAACTAAGAGCACGATCAATAAACTTTTAGGCTGCGAAACCATCGGGTTGTTGGATGTTCGATGTTGAGTCTTTAAGGTCAAATCAAACCGAACCGCAGCTTGACGACGCAGCGGACAAAGCTAAGTTATCCTTCTAGTCCGCGCGCTGATCGGAGTGGGAACTGGTGTCCCACTCTTTTTAGTCTGCGGGCTACATGTTTTTATGAACGCAGAATTTATAGCCATGCTCGACTACCTTGAGCGAGAGCGCGGGATCAAACGCGAAATCCTACTCGAAGCGGTCTCGAACGCGCTGCTCTCGGCCTCAAAGAAGAGCGTTGGCGCGTCGCGCGACCTGCGCATCGATATCAATCCGACGACCGGTGAGATTCGCGCGCTCGCGAATTTGCTGGTGGCCGATCATGTCAGCAATCCACAGGACGAGATTGAGCTTTCGAGAGCACGCAAAATCAAACCGGACGCAAACATCGGTGACACGGTCGAGGTGGAAGTGACGCCGCGAAATTTTGGCCGCATTGCCGCACAGACCGCTAAGCAAGCGATGATGCAGCGAATTCGCCAGGTCGAAAAGGAAATGATTTACGAGGAGTTCAAAGATCGCGCGGGCGAAATCGTCAGTGGGACGGTGCGGCGTTTCGATCGCTCGGATGTCATTCTCGATCTTGGAAAATTTGAAGCCATCATGCCACAACGCGAACGCGTGGTCGTGGAAGATTACAATGTGGGCGACCGGCTCCGCGCCTACGTGGTCGCGGTCGAAAACGGCATCCGCGGTCCCGAGATCATCGTCTCGCGCAGCCACCCGAATTTCGTGCGTCGTCTTTTTGAATTGGAAGTGAGCGAAATCGCCGATGGCACAGTCGAGATTCGCGGCATCGCGCGCGAAGCCGGTTATCGGACGAAAATCGCGGTCTGGAGCGCGAACGAAAAAGTGGACCCGGTTGGCGCTTGCGTCGGAATGCGCGGTTCTCGCGTCAAAAATATTGTCCGCGAACTGAACAATGAAAAGGTGGATATCATCCGCTGGAGTTCCGACCCTAAGGAATTTGTGCTCGAAGCGCTTAAACCTGCCAAAGTGAAGAACCTTGTGTTCGATACCGAGAAGAAGAGCGTGCAGATTTCCGTCGACGAAGATCAACTTTCGCTCGCGATCGGAAAAAAAGGACAAAATGCGCGTTTAACTTCGCGGCTCACTGGTTGGGAGATTAACATCGGCAAGGACATTTCGGCCACAACCGCGGTCGAACAAAAAGTGGCGCAAGCGGCGCAGGCGCTCGCGGGTGCGCTGCCCATCACTGAGGAGCAGGCGCTTACGCTTGTGAAATCAGGTTTCACCAACTTGGAAGGATTGCGCGATGCGGACGTGCAGGATTTTGTGGATATTCTCGCGGTCGACGAAACGAAGGCGCGAGAGATTCATGAGGCGGTGCACCGGCAAGAGCTCGTGCAGTAAATATGGCTCTGGTTTAACCCGCTCGAGCCATGAGCGAAATTTTAGAGAAACAACAATGGCAACGAAGACGAGCAGCAAGACTGCAGCGCGCAAATCGCCCGCGCGCAAAACTGCTGCTGCCCATAAACCGGCCGCGCCGAAAGCCAAGGTTTCGAAGAAAAAACTAGAGGCTGACGCCGAGTCGGCGAAATCGCGCGCTCAGCAGCCATCCTCCGCAAAACCCGCGCCGCAAACTGCTCCGGCGCCGCGACATGAAGTCGAGAGCGTGTCGCTCATCGACAAAAAAAAGGCCCGCAAAAAAGCGGAAGAAGGTGAAGTAAAACCGAAGCGCGACGTTCTACCACCGATTTCACGCATCCGAGCATCGCTGGAAACACCGGTTGCTGGCCCAACAGCCGCAGCGCCAGTAAAGCCACAACCGGCGCCAGCGCCTCCAGCAGAACCGCCGAGTATCATTGTCGATGGTAAAACTGCGCCGCCGACTGCTGTCGCGCCGCCTGCGGAGGCCGAAGTGGAGCCCCAGAAAGTCATCCACATCAAGCCGCCAATCATCGTTAAACAATTGGCAATCGAGCTCGGATTAAAACCGCATCAACTCATCGCGGAGCTGATGGCATTCAACATTTTCGCGAATATCAATCAGACAATTGAGCCCGATATCGCAGCCAAAATTTGCGAGGACCACGGGTTTGTTCTTGAAAAAGAGCGCCGCGAGAAAGGCGCCGGTGTTCACAAGGTCGAGCAGGTTATCGTCGCGCCTCCGCCTCCGATCATCGAAAAGGAAGAAGAACTCAAGCCACGCGGTCCCATCATCACATTCATGGGCCACGTTGATCATGGCAAAACCTCGCTCATGGATGCGATTCGCAAGACGCGGGTCGCCGCAGACGAAGCTGGCGGGATTACGCAGCACATCGGCGCTTATAGCGTCGATCACAACGGAGCGAAAATTACCTTTATCGACACCCCAGGCCACGCCGCTTTCACAGCGATGCGTGCGCGTGGTGCTAACGTGACCGACATCGTCGTGCTGGTCGTCGCAGCGGACGACGGCATCATGCCGCAAACGATTGAGGCAATTAATCACGCCAGGGCCGCGCCCCATGTAAAAATCATGGTCGCGATCAACAAAGTCGATCTTCCCTCGGCCAACATCGACAAGGTGAAGAAACAATTGCAAGAGCGCGAGCTCACACCGGAGGATTGGGGAGGCGAAACGATCGTTTGTCCCGTCTCCGCAACGAAAGGCACAGGCATCGCTCACCTGCTCGAGATGATGACGTTGCAAGCGGAAGTGATGGAACTTAAAGCATCGCCCACCGCCACGCCGCGTGGCACCGTGATTGAAGCGCAAGTCGACGCAGGGCGCGGTCCCACCGCCACCGTTATCGTGCAAATGGGAATGTTAAAGATCGGCGATCCTTTCATTTGCGGCGATTACAGTGGCAAAGTGAAATCGCTCCTGGACGATCGCGGCCAACCGATCAAGAAAGCTGGTCCCTCGACACCGGTGAAAGTGCTCGGTTTCACGGGACTGCCGAACGCGGGCGATGAACTTCTCGTCATGGAATCGGAACGCTCGGCGAAGACTTTAAGTGAGGAACGTTTGCTCGCGAAGCGCGCCGATAAATTGACCGTGCCGCAGCGCGCCACGCTTGAGAGCTTGCTCGAAGCGGCCGACGGGAAAAAAGTTTTGCGCATTGTTTTGAAATGCGATGCGCAAGGCTCGCTCGAAGCGTTGGTCGGTGCGCTGGAACAGATCGAAAGTAAAAAGGTCGATTTGGAAATTATTCACTCAGCGGTCGGACCCATTTCCGAATCGGATATTTTGTTGGCGAGCGCATCGAACGCCGTCGTGGTCGGCTTTAATGTGAAGGTCGAGAACATGGCCGTCTCCGCGGCGAAACACGAGGGCGTACAAGTCAAGCTTTACAGCATCATTTACGAACTGCTCGATCAAATCAAAGAAGCGATGGCCGGTTTGCTCGAGCCCGAACATCGAGAAACGGTCATCGGACATGCCGAA
>CATPAW010000167.1 GCA_955652255.1 uncultured Chthoniobacterales bacterium
AAAGCGCGCCGAGAGCGATCGGCAATATGGAGAAAAAGGCGACATCGCCTGGGGCAGTCAAATTCGCTCCTACGTGTTTCAACCGTATCAAATGGTGAAGGACCACCGCACCGGCGCCGAGACGAGCAACCTACAGGAAGTGATGGACGGCAACATCGACATGTTCATCCAGGCGAAATTACGCGGCGAGAAAATCGCGAAAGGCGAGCGAGAGTTGTAGAGGGGCTGGACAAGTTAAGTTGCCGTCACGAGCTGCAATCGGAAGCGCGCGTCGAATTCTCCGCGATTATGCGCGCGACAGCACGCCAGACACGCAATCGCGCGGCAAAGCTGGCGGACACGAGCAAAATCGCGGCGGCAATTCGGACATTTGTAGAGAAAACGCCGCGCGCGTTCTGCCATGGGGAAGGGCAAATTGTGGCAGCGTTTTTCATCGCCAACGCCAAGGTCGCGGCAAGCTTGGCGCCATTCAGATCCATGCGGCAAAAGGCGGCGCCGGCCCGCCCGAAATTGCGCGAGAAGATGTGCGAGCTCATGACGAAGCGTGCGATCGATTTCCGCTTCTCCGTGTTCTGCAAGGCGTGGATTCAGCGAAACTAGTCTGGCGCGATAATCTGCGCGGCCGGCACAACTTTTCAGGCGCGAGTTCCATTCGACACGGACCAAGCGCGCGATTCGCGCTGCGTCAGTTGCGCGTAGTAGCTCTCGCGCTCTCAATTCAAGATCGACATCGCGGCTAAACGGCTGTAGCCGTGGCGCTCTGTCGCCGTGCTGCGTTGCAACGAAACGCCCCGGCAGAGCGGGGCGGCTACAGTCAAACAGCTCGACCTGCTCAAGCAACAGCATACGAGTCGCTTGTTCTTTTCGTCAGTCGCTCGACGATCTGTGAGATCGCTTTGCCGGCAGCCTCGATTTCGTCCGTGATTGTGTGCTTGCCTAACGAGAAACGGGCCGCCGACCGCGCGCGTTCCATTGGCAGTCCCATCGCCAGCAAAACATGGGACGCGGCTACAGAGCCGACCATGCACGCGGAACCGCTCGAGGCGCAAACGCCTTTCAGATCGAGCGCGATCAAGAGCATTGCGGAATCCAGACCGATGAAACTGACGTTCAATGTATTGGCAAGCCGGCGCGCGCAATCGCCATTTTGCTGCGCTTGCGAAACACTTTCCGCGATCGATTTCCACAAACCATCGCGCAAATGCAATTGTCGATCTTGCACCGCTTCGCGATCGCGCAACGCGAATTCAGCCGCTGCCGCCATGCCGGCGATGGCCGCGACGTTTTCTGTCCCCGGACGCCGCTCATTCTCGTGCGCACCACCAAACATGATCGGTTGGAGGGACAATCCACTGCGCAGAAAAAGAAACCCGGCGCCTTTCGGTCCGTAAAATTTATGCGCGGCGAAACTCGCGACATCGACCAGCGACATATCGATGTCGATCTTGCCGAACGATTGCACCATGTCGCTGTGGAGCAAGACACCGCGCGCGCGGCAAATTTCCGAGATTTCACGAATCGGTTGGATCACGCCGGTTTCGTTGTTGGCTGCCATGATTGAAACCAGTCTTGTTTCCGGACGAATCGCACGAGCGAGGTGGTCAAGATCGACAACTCCACCCTGGGAAACGTCCAGCCACGTCACTTCAAAATTTTCGCGGCCTTCCAAATACTCGAACGCGTTCAAAACTGCATGGTGCTCGGCTTTGTTCGAAATCACATGTCCGCCGCGCGACCCCGAACATTTCGCCAGTCCAAGCACCGCGAGATTGCACGACTCAGTCCCACCACTCGTAAAAATTATTTCGTTAGGCTTGACGTGGAGAAGCGAGGAAATTTTGTCTCGCGCATCATCAATCGCCGCGCGCGCCTCGCGTCCGGCCGTATGAACGCTCGATGGATTTCCGAAATGCCGGCCCAGGTACGGCAGCATCGCGTCGCGCGCTTCAGCGCAAAGTGGCGTAGTCGCGTTATAATCGAGATAAATCATCCGAAGAATGCGCCGCCCGGCTCGGCCTCCTTGCGCGGCCGCTTCGGCACGATGCGCAACTGCTTCTCCTCGTAGTAAACGAGCGAATCGGGCGGAACGCTTTGCACAAGAAAAACGTTCCCGCCAATTGTCGATCTTGCGCCGATCACGGTTTCGCCGCCAAGGATAGTCGAGTTCGGATAAATCGTCACGTCATCTTCGACTTTCGGATGCCGTTTGCCGCCTTTCTTAATTTTGCCGTGCTCGTCTTTTTGAAAGCTGCGCGCGCCGAGCGTGACGCCGTGATACAATTTTACGCGCGATCCGATTTCGCAAGTCTCCCCGATTACGACGCCGGTTCCGTGATCGATAAAGAAATATGAGCCAATTTGTGCGCCGGGGTGAATGTCGATCCCGGTGCGGCTGTGCGCCCATTCCGTCATGATGCGCGGGATCAAGGGCAGCTCCCTCATATATAATAGGTGCGCCATCCGCTGGATCGCGATTGCCTCTAGGGCCGGATAGGCGAGAATGATTTCCTCGTAACTCTTTGCCGCCGGGTCGCCTTCGTAAGCGGCGTCGATGTCCGTCCAGAGCATTTTGCGCAGCTGCGGGAGCTGGGACAGGAATGAGGACAAAATTTCTTCTGCTTTTTCTTCCACCTTTTCTCGCGAAGAAAGTTTCCCGAGGCTTTTGCAAATCTCGGTTTTAAGTCGCGCATGCAAATTCCTCATGCGACTGCGCGTAACGTCGGCCAAATCCGCCGAATTCACGAGCGCCTCGCTGCGAAAGCCGGGAAACATGAGACTCATGAGTTCGGCGCAAGTCGCCTCGATCGCGAGACGCGACGGCAATGTGGCGGCGGCATCCAGATAATTAATGCCGCCGGTCTCGCTGTAAGTCTGAAGTAACTCGTCAACTCCGTCGCGCGCGGTCAGTTCCATGCTTGCAAAGTATGGCCGGGAGCGTGTTGTAGCAACGCCTCTGTGAGGCGTTCGACACGGCGCACAGCCGTGGCTACATCGTCTCATTGAAAAGCGCGCGCCAGAATCTAAGTTTGCCCTCGCATGAAACGTTTTGAAATCGCCGGATTGCCGCCCGACGAGCTCAACAGCTTTCTTGCCGGCACGCATTCCGACCCGTTTCGGATTCTTGGACCGCACCGGTTGAAAGACGGCCTCGTTATTCGTGCGTTCCGCCCTGATGCGCAAAAGATCGACATCGTTCTGGATCGACAACGGAAGCCCGCCTCAGGCGGGGAGCCGAGCGACGTAGACGGGAAAGCCCGCGAGGGTTCACGAGCTGGGGAGCGAGCGAATCAATCGAAGGAGGCGATCGCGGCGGAGAAGATCCATCGGGACGGCTTTTTTTGCGCGACGTTGCCGGAGGCAACCCGCGATCTTGATTATCATCTTCGGGTCACGAGTTGGGACGGATCGGAACTGGTGATGCGCGACCCATACGGTTACGGCCCGATCTTGGGCGAGGTCGATCTGCATCTTTTTGTCGAGGGACAGCACTGGCAGATTTACGAAAAGTTTGGCGCGCATTTACGGACAATGGGCGATACGGCCGGCGTTCACTTCGCGGTTTGGGCGCCGAATGCGCAGCGCGTCAGTGTGGTCGGCGATTTCAACGGCTGGGATGGCCGCGTTAATCCGATGCGGAAACTTATCGGCAGCGGCGTGTGGGAATTGTTTTTGCCCGGCGTGAAGGAGGGCGCGCATTACAAATTCGAGATTCGCACTCACTCCGGCGCGCTTTTGCTCAAGAGCGATCCGTTCGCGTTTTTCAATCAGTACGGTAAATCGACAAGTTCTCTTGTTTACAATCTCGAGCGCTACACCTGGAGCGATCATGAGTGGATGGAAGCGCGCCGCAAAAACGATTGGCCGAAAAGCGCGATCAGTATTTACGAAGTGCACCTCGGCTCATGGCGGCGTCGCACCGATGAAGGCAACCGGCATCTGAGCTATTTGGAATTTACCGAGACGCTGCTGCCCTACGTCGTCGAGATGGGTTACACGCACGTTGAGCTGATGCCGATTGCCGAGCATCCCTTTGAAGGCTCGTGGGGTTATCAGGTCACGAATTATTATGCGCCGACGAGCCGTTTTGGGACGCCCGATGAATTGCGTCACTTCATCGACAAGTGTCACCAGGCGGGCATCGGCGTGATCATGGATTGGGTGCCGGCGCATTTCCCGAAAGACGCGCACGCGCTCGCGGAATTTGACGGTACCGATCTCTATGAGCACATGGACCCGCGTCAGGGCGAGCATCAGGATTGGGGCACGCTCATTTTTAATTTCGGCCGCAGCGAAGTACGCAATTTTTTGATTGGCAATGCGCTTTTCTGGCTCGACAAATATCACATCGACGGTCTCCGCGTGGACGCAGTCGCGTCGATGCTTTATCTCGATTATTCGCGCCAGCCGGGGCAATGGATTCCGAATGTTTACGGCGGCCGTGAAAATCTGGATGCGTTCTTTTTTTTGAAACGTTTCAATGAAATTTGCTACGAGCGCTTCCCGGGAATCATGACCATCGCCGAGGAATCAACCGCCTGGCCGGGCGTGTCGCGTCCGACTTATTTGGGCGGCCTCGGCTTCGGTTTCAAATGGAACATGGGCTGGATGCACGACTTCCTGCAATACAT
>CATPAW010000168.1 GCA_955652255.1 uncultured Chthoniobacterales bacterium
CGCTACGGCGCGGCTCCCGTCGAAAGCACGATGCAGGCGCTTGTTTGGCGCGCTGTCCATGAATGATTTCGGAAAGGAGCGCTGTCGAATTGTCCGCAACGATTCGTTGAAACGTCACGCGATTTAGTGGATCATTTGGTGTGACCTCTCCAGACAAGATCGACATGGTCGAGCTAACCGAGACCGAGGCTTACCCGCGGCATGAGTGTGGGCTTTTCGGTGTGTTCGGCCATCCGAACGCGGCCGTCCTGACTTACTACGGGCTTTTCGCTTTGCAGCATCGCGGCCAGGAAAGCGCCGGTATTGTCACGAGCAATGGCCCAGGGACGTCGTTCCTCGTGCACAAAGACATGGGCTTGGTCTCGCAAGTTTTTGGTCAGGCTGAGCTGGAAAAATTGAAAGGCACCCGTGCGATCGGGCACACGCGTTACTCGACCACCGGCACGAGCACGATCAAAAACGCGCAACCGTTTGTGGTCGATTGCGTGCGCGGCCAGATGGCGATCGCGCACAACGGCAACTTGATCAACGCCGATCTTTTGCGCGATGAACTGGAACGCAAAGGTTCCATTTTTCAAACGACTGCCGACAGCGAGATCATTTTGCACCTGCTGGCGCGGCCGGCCGACAACGGCGCCAGCGTGTTGTCAGCGCTACGCAGAATCGAAGGCGCATTTTCGCTTATCATCATGAGTGAGCGCGAGCTCATCGCCGTGCGCGATCCGTTCGGCTGGCGGCCGCTCTCGCTCGGCAAACTCGATGGCGCTTATGTGCTCGCCTCCGAAACCTGCGCCTTCGATCTCATCCACGCGGAATTCATTCGCGAAATCGAACCGGGCGAAGTCTTGATCATCGATGAAAACGGATTGCGATCGGAATTTCCGTTTCTGCCGCAACAGCCGGCCTTCTGCATGTTCGAGTATGTTTATTTCGCGCGACCCGACAGCATCATCGGCGGTGTGAACGTTGGCAAAGTGCGCACCGAAATGGGACGCGAGCTGGCGCGAAAATTTCCGGTCGATGCAGACATCGTCATCGCGGTGCCGGACTCAGGCAATTACGCTGCGCTCGGTTTCGCCCAGGAATTGAACATTCCCTACGCGCACGCTTTCGTGCGCAATCACTACATCGGCCGCTCGTTTTTGCAGCCGAGCCAGCTCATCCGCGATTTCGACGTGCGCGTGAAACTAAACTTGATCAAGGAAATGGTGGCGGACAAACGCGTCGTGGTGGTCGACGATTCAATCGTGCGCGGAACGACTGCGCGCGCCCGCGTGGTGAATTTGCGCGAAGCCGGCGCGAAGGAAGTGCACATGCGCGTGAGTTGTCCGCCGCATCGCTTCGCCTGCCATTACGGCATCGATTTTCCTGACCCGGAAAAGTTGATCGCGAACAAGATGTCGATGGAAGAAATCTGTGAATATCTTGGCGTGGACAGTCTCGGTTATCTCGATGTCGAAGGCATGGTGCGGGCAACCGGGCAACCGGCGAACAAATTTTGCCTCGCCTGTTTCACTGGGAATTATCCCCTGCCCGTCGATCCCGCGCTCGACAAATTCATCATGGAAAAACGAGAAAACCGCTCCAAGGCGCTCGCCGATCAGGAAACGCATCCGACGTTGTTCGCGGATTTGAAATGAAAGGTAGGGGCGGTTCACCGAACCGCCCGCGGGCGATGGAGGTCAATCGCCCCTACCTTCGCTCGACATGACAACGCGACGAAAAGCCTACGCGCGCGCGGGCGTAGATGTCGATCTTGGCAGCCAGCTTAAGCGCCGCATTCAGCGACTCCTTAGACAAACGCACGGGCCGCAAGTGCTCGGAAAAATCGGCGGCTTCGTTGGTTTGTTTCGAGCACAATTTCCCGAAATGCGCGATCCGGTACTGGTCGCGAGCATCGATGGCGTCGGCACGAAATTGAAAATAGCCTTTGCCTTAGATCGGCATGACACGATCGGCGCCGATCTCGTCAACCATTGCGTGAACGACATCGCGGTGGTCGGCGCACGTCCACTTTTCTTTCTCGATTACATTGGCTGCGAAAAACTTGAGCCGCGCGTTTTCGATCAACTCATCCGCGGTTTTTCTCGCGCTTGCCGAGCGGTCGGCTGCGCGCTGATTGGCGGCGAGACCGCACAAATGCCCGGGATGTATCGGAAAGGCGAATACGATCTCGCCGGTTGCATCGTCGGCGTGGTTGATCGTGCAAAAATTATCGACGGCAGCAAAATCAAACAAGGGGACGTGATTCTCGGCCTCGCGTCAAATGGTCTGCACACGAACGGTTATTCGCTCGCGCGCAAAATTCTGTTTGAGACGATGCAACTGAAGATCAACTCGCGTCTTCCTGGATCGAGAAGTACAGTCGGTGCGGAACTTTTGCGCGTGCACAAAAATTATCAGTCGCTGCTCGCAAAAGTTCCGAGCGGCATCATCAAAGGCCTCGCCCACATCACGGGCGGCGGTTTAATCGATAATCTGCCGCGCGTCCTGCCGAAAAATTGCGACGCCATGATCGAGACAAAGAGTTGGCGTGTTCCGCGTATCTTCCAAATCTTGCAGCAAGGGGTCGATCTTGCGGAGATGTATCAGGTCTTCAACATGGGCATCGGCATGGCCGCGATTGTGTCGGAGCCTGACGCAAAAAGGACGATGTCCATTTTGCGCGCGAGACGGATCGGACGCATCGAGCGCGGATCGGGTAAGACGCGTTTGAAGTTGTAGAGGCGCTTGTGCCAAGCGCCTGTCGTTTTGGTCTCAGCGGTTGACACAACCGCCGCTACAACAAAGCGTGACGATGATTTGAGATCGACAATGGAAAAGCGACAGCTTGGCAAAACCGACATGCACGTCTCCGTGCTCGGTTTCGGCGGTTCCGAGATCGGTTACGAACACACTTCGCAGGACGCAGTCGATCAGCTTTTGAACGGCGCGCTTGATGCCGGCCTGAATGTTATCGATACCGCCGAGTGCTACCCCGACAGCGAGGAGAGGATCGGGCGGGCAGTGAGCAATCGTCGCACTGAATTTTTCCTCTTCACAAAATGCGGGCATCCGCACGGCATGGAGAGCGCAGCGAATTGGTCGCGCGATTCCATTTTGCAAAACATCGAGCGCAGCTTGCGCCGATTGCAGACCGATCATGTTGACCTTGTTCAGCTGCATAGCTGTTCCGAAGCAGAGCTGCGCAAAGGTGAAGCGATCGAGGCGCTGCGCGCGGCGCGCGAACGCCGTCACACGCGCTACATCGGTTACAGCGGGGACAGTCGTGCCGCCCGTTATGCGGTCGAATGCGGCGCGTTCGACACTTTGCAAACTTCCATCAGCATCGCCGATCAGGAACCGCTCGATTTAACGCTGCCACTGGCGCGCGAAAAACAGATGGGGGTGATTGCAAAACGCCCGATCGCCAACGCGGCATGGAAAACGGGACACAAACCGATTGAAGGATATCATCACACTTATTATGAACGTCTGCGGAAGCTGAATTACGAATTCCTGCGGCATTCTGATCTACCAAAGACTATCGGTATCGCGCTGCGTTTCACCCTAAGCATTCCCGGCGTGCACACCGCGATCGTTGGCACGACCAAACCGGAGCGCTGGCAGGAAAACGCGAAGCTGCTTGAGGCGGGACCGCTGAGCGAGGCGGAGTTTCACGTGATTCGACATCGCTGGGAAGAATACGCCCCGCATACCTGGATCGGACAAATATGAAACAGCGCAAACTTGGACGCGGCGGCCCGGTAGTTTCCGCCCTGGGACTCGGCTGCATGGGCATGTCCGATTTTTACGGCGGACGCAACGACGAGGAATCGATCGCGACAATCCATCGCGCGCTTGAGCTCGGCATCACATTCTTCGACACCGCCGACATGTATGGGCCGCATACCAATGAAGAACTGCTCGGCCGCGCGCTCAAAGGTCGTCGCGAACAAGTGGTGATTGCGACGAAGTTTGGAATTTTGCGCGATCCAGAAAAACCGGAGTTTCGCGGGATCAGCGGGAAACCCGATTACGTGCGTAAAGCATGCGAAGGAAGTTTGCGCCGGCTTGACGTGGAAGTTGTCGATCTTTACTACCAGCATCGCGTCGATCCCGGGACGCCGATTGAAGAAACAGTCGGCGCGATGGCGGAGTTGGTGCACGAAGGCAAAGTCCGTTTTCTCGGTTTATCGGAAGCGAGCGCGGAAAACATTCGGCGCGCGCATGCGGTCCATCCGATCACCGCGTTGCAATCGGAGTATTCGCTTTGGACACGGGATCCCGAAGAGAAAATTTTGCCCGTTTGCCGCGAACTCGGGATCGGTTTTGTCCCGTATAGTCCGCTCGGCCGCGGATTTTTGTCCGGAAAAATTCAGAAGCCGGAAGATTTGCCGAAGGACGATTACCGGCGCACGACACCGCGATTTCAGGGTGAAAATTTTCAGCGCAACCTCGATCTTGTTCACCGCGTGAGCGAGATTGCACGCGAGAAACGCTGCACCGCGGCGCAGCTCGCGCTCGCCTGGGTGCTCGCGCAAGGCCAGGACATCGTGCCGATTCCGGGGACAAAGCGCCGAAAGTATTTGCAGGAAAACATCGGTGCGCTCGATGTCGATCTTACGAGCGAAGATTTGGCGCGCATTGATGAAGTCGCGCCGCAAGATGCATTCGCCGGCTCGCGTTATCCAGAAGCGATGATGAAACTGCTCGGCAAAAGCTAGTTTGCCGAACGTCGCGGCACCATCGCCGCTCCCAACATCGTCTGTACAATTTCACCGCGCTGATTGATGGTAATATTGCGCACCTTGATAATTCCGTAGTGCGGTTTTGAGCGCGAGGGCCTCAGGTGGACAATCTCGGTTTCGACGCGCAGCATATCGCCGGCGCGCACCGTGTTTGGCCACCGCAATTCGTCGATGCCCAGACCAATCACGCCCTCAGCAAAATTCAACGTTTGCACGAAGAGCCGCATGGTCATCGCCGCCGTATGCCAGCCGCTCGCAATCAGTCCTTTGAAAATCGTTCGCTCGGCGCTTTTGCGGTCGAGATGAAACATCTGCGGGTCAAATTTGTGCGCGAACTCGATCAACTCTTTTTCCTCCACCTCGAGCAGTTCGGAGCCAAAGCGATCGCCCACTTTCAAATCGTCAAAATAGCGCTCATTCATTAACAAAACTACGACGCCGCATTGATGACGCATTGGCCGAAATTGGGCAATGGTAAAAAAAACTCTTAGTTGGAGGCAGACCACGCGCCCGCGCGCCAGGTTGCACTTATCACTATTCAGAATTCACTTCTTCAGCGCGGGCGGTTAGCTCAGTGGTAGAGCGGCTCGTTTACACCGAGTTTCGGAGCGTTTTCGACTGTTTCGCGCTTTGGCTGCGTGATCGACGCAAAACCGCTCTACGCCTGGTAAAATCGCTCTGGAAGCCGGACTAACCCACATTGTCTCACATTATCAGTCAACGGGAAGGCAGTATCACATGGCAGTATCATATGGCCGTTTTGGTGGCTGGCAATGTTCACGTGAACAGTCCGGCAACAGCGCTGTCGCCGCGCGAGAAACGCGCACGGAAAGCGTCTGAGGCTCGAAGCGGGTCCAAGGACAGCGGCTGAGGACTCCGAGCGTTTTAACGGCCTTTTGCGGTCGAGGTAGTCAGGGTCATTCTTGAGCAGTTCGGGGTTGTCCTCTACTCGCGCCGGGATGAATTGGTCGGGTCCTACGGACGAATATCCACCCTTATTAAGCCAGCGGAGTTGCGGGGCCAGACGTCCTTCCATCCGTCGCTCGGGGTGAAATCCTGACGATAGCACCAGACCATTTCCAGTTGCGCTCCGGAACGTTTCTGCCAAAGCAGCCGATACGTGAGATGCCGTCGCCACGACGCGGCAGGTGCACCGGTCATGAAATTGAACTCAAAAGGTGTGGGCCAGCTGACCAGGCTCCTTTCGAGGGTAAACGAAGCTTTATCCTCCGGCTCAGGCGCGAATTGGTGTTTGTTTACTGGTTGGCTTATCGGTCAATTCTTGGGGTATGCTATCTATCGTGATAGGATTGCCACCGTCTAACCAATCGCTGCAGCCAACCGCTGACCAGCGAGTAAATTTGCACGTGCGTGCCATCCGTGCGAATCACGCGATGGCACGGAATCAGGATGCAAATCATGTTCGTGCCATTCGCCCGACCAACCGCGCGACGCGCATTTTCGTCTCCGAGGATCCTTAGAAGGCGAAATTAATGCCGCTGCGCACCATGCCGAAGTTGTTGTTCCGCCCGTTCACAAC
>CATPAW010000169.1 GCA_955652255.1 uncultured Chthoniobacterales bacterium
CGCCGGAGGTCGATTCTTATCTTGCGTCTCTCCTGCGGAAGCGCTCCAGCTTCGCCGAGGCGACGCAAAAATGCGGCCTATAATTGTTCAGCATTCCAAGCGAATGAGCGAAAAAACGCTGACGATCAACGAAATTTATCAGTCGATCCAGGGCGAGAGCACCTGGGCCGGGCAGCGTTGTGCTTTTGTGCGGCTGACGTTCTGCAATCTGCGCTGCAATTATTGCGACACCGGGTACGCGTTTTACGAAGGGAAAAAGCAGACGCTGAAGGAGATTGTCTATCTTGTCGCGGCGTTTCATTGTCCGCTCGTCGAGATCACCGGCGGGGAGCCGTTGCTGCAAAAAAATGTGCTGCCGCTGATGTCGATCTTATGCAACGCCGGCTATACCGTTCTACTCGAGACGAGCGGAGCGCACGACATCTCGAAAGTCGATCCGCGTGTCCATCGGATCATGGATCTGAAAACACCGGGCAGCGGCGAGGTCGACAAGAACTTTTGGTTAAACATCGAGCATCTCACTTTGCTCGACGAAGTGAAATTCGTGATCGGCTCACGAGAAGATTATGAATGGTCGTGTGACAAAGTTCACCGTTTCAATCTAACGAAACGCTGCCACGCCGTTTTGTTCTCACCCATTTTCGGCCGGATTGATCCGCGCGAAATCGTGGAATGGATACTCGCCGATCGCCTCAATGTTCGTTTTCAGCTGCAAATGCACAAGTTCATCTGGACGCCGACGCAGCGCGGAGTCTGATGCTGTAGCCACGCGCCTGTGGCGCGTTAAGACGGCCCACAGGGCCGTGGCTACAGTCAATGCTTGGGCGCGCGAACGGTGCCCGTCTCGATCGCGGCTTTGCGTTGTTCGACGATCCGATTCGCGATTTCTTCCACCATTTGCTCGAGCAGCATGCGCAGATGCGTATTTTTCCGATAATCGGAAGGCGCGATGTGTTTGACGCGGTCGGCGTGAGTGGAGAGCTGATAGCATTTCCTGAATCCGGCGCGCTGCGGGTCGTCGGGATTGTAAACGGCAATGGCCTGACCTCCGTTTTTCTTCATCACGGTAAAGCAAGGCACATCGGTCGGTCCGTCGCCGATGTAGATCATGTTTGGAAACGGGATGGGGCGAATGTCGGCGTCCATGTGGTCATTTACATCCCGCGACATGTCGAGCAAGCCTTTGTTAATACGAAAAAGAAATTGCGTCTTTTGGGTGTGACTGATCACGCGCTTGGGAAAGGTGATCCGGCCCTCGTCGTCCTCGGCAAATTCACATCCGAAAATGGCGCGCACGTAAGGCTGCAAACGGCTGCCGTCGAGTAACACTTTCAGCCCGGATGAAATGATGTAATGCTCGACCGTAATTCCGTTGGCAACGTGCTCGGCCGTGAGCAACCTCTCTCGAAACTCTTCGAACATTTCCGGCAATCCTTTGTAGAAGTTCAAGTTTTTGCCGAGCTCTTTTAGGTCGACATTCGTGGGGCGATCCATGCTGAGCGTGTCGAGTAGCACTTTCATATAAGCAAGCTCGTTGTCGTAGCCGTTCTCGCGCACGAGATCGGTGCAGCGCCGCCAAAAACTTTCGCCATTGATGCCGAAAGCGGGAAAGATCACTTCATCCTGCATGTAACTCGGGCTCAGCGTTTGATCGTAATCGTAAACGATCGCGATGGTGTTTTGCGGCGTGGACATCGTCTTATTGAGCGATTGAACGATTTAGTGATTTAGCGAATTCCCGGACGTGCGAGAAGAAATCTTCAAACAAGGCATCATAAATCTTTCCGCGCTCGGGATGATATTGCACGGCCAGGGCGAATGGATAATCGCGCAGGCGCATTTGCTCGATGATGTCGTCGGTCGCGCACCAGGCTTCGACGATAAAGCCGTCCGCGACGCGGTCGACCGCCTGATGATGCGAGCTGTTCACCCTTTCGAAACGATGCCGGGCGGCGCGCTCGCTTCGCAGCGGTTGAATATCATGATCCTTCATTTCGGGAAGTTTATGACCGGGGATGTCGAGCTTGAGTGTGCCACCGAGCGCGACATTTAGAACCTGGAGCCCTTTGCAAATCGCAAGAATCGGCAGACCACGCGCGAGAGTCTTTGCGATCGCCTCGAACTCCCAGCGATCCCGCGCAAGATCGACATCTTTCTCCAACACGGTTGCATCGACGACTTCCTGTTGCAGTAATTCCGGAGAAATGTCGGAGCCGCCGGTCAAAAGCAATCCATCCATTTCTTCCCATGCCACCGTGCCTTTGCGCGCATCGCAAAGATGAATATCGGGATGCTTGTCGAAAAATGGTTGAAACCACTTTTCGTCCTTCGCTCGCATCCATGTGGCCAGATTAGGCATCGCGCAAGGTTAGGTGGGACTGTAAAGGTGATGCGCGCCGTGCGAGGAAAAACTGGACATAAATAAATATCGCTAGTGCTGCCGGAATCATGAAATAGCTGGCCTCGGTTCCGAGTTCCCCACCGTTAATCCATGCCGCCCCGGCAAACGTCGTGTCAAAGAGTCGGCCCACCGGCAATTGCCCGCCGTTGCGTGTTCCGATGATAAAGAACTGGCCGAAATCAAAAGTGGCATGCCAGCCGACAGCCCACCAAAGCGAGCCAGTAACCTGAACACTCAGGCAGAGAACCACGCCAACGACGAAGATCATTCCGATATCAATCGCGTTCTCATGCGGCTTTGTCAGATGCGCGCCAGCAAATAACCCGGAGGTGATCAGCGCGGCTGGCCAAAAGCCGGCGGCGCGCCAGAGTGACTGCAAAGCATAACCACGGAAAAGATATTCCTCGCTCACGCCGACCAGCAACATTCCAACGAGCCAAAAAATGGGCGAAGTGATGAATTCTTGACCGTGCAAGGCCAGCCCATGCACTTGCATTCCGCCGGCAGCGAGCATCGCCAGCCCAACAAAGATGATTGTCAGGAGACCCACGACTGCTCCGTCCCAAAATACGCGGCCAAAGCGCCGGTTAACCGGCAAACCGTAGCCGTCGATCCGGCGCCGTTCCAGCAGCGCGGCCGCACCCGTTACGATTAGTACTATGAGGAACCCGACAATCTCAGATAAAACCAGCAGCTGTGCGGTAAGCGCGTTTGCATCAAGGTGGAACTTGACCGCAAAAAATAAGACGGCCGGTCCTTCGACAAATTGGAACGCGAGGATGATCGCTGCCGCGAAGATGACGAAGCGCCAGCCATGTCTCAGTCCAGCCGGTCCAACAAATAGAGGCCTCAGTCTGGTCATCTGTGCCTCACGAGTCGATCTCGCCGCGCGAGCTTACAGTCCCATCAATTCTCGGATATATTTCACCGGCGGACTGCCGTAGGAAACCACCTGGTCGTCGTATTTCTTGAGGTCGAAGTCTTTGCCGAATTTCTTTTTCGCAGCCTCGCGAAGATCGAGATGTTCGCTCACGCCGACAAAATAGGTAGAGAGCTGCGAGGAAGTAAGCCGAGCCCGCTTCCATTTGGCAACCGCCTCGCCTTCCTGCTGAAAACCTTCTTTCATCATCAAGTCCATCGCCTGCTGCTCGCTCATGCTTCCAGCGTGAATGCTTTGATCGAGAATCGCGTTGCAAATCGCGCGCAATCGCATTTTCAACTGCTGCATCTTCACTTCCGGGCCGCCGTAGCCTCGCTCCGTCATCATTTGCTCGCAATAAACGGCCCAGCCCTCGACAAAAGTTCCGCTCTGGAAAATTGCGCGCACCAACGTCGCCGCGCGGAACTCGTTGGCGTGCGCGAGTTGCAAGTAATGACCGGGCATTGCTTCGTGGACGGTGAGATCGCGCACCATGTAGTTGTTGTATTCCCGAAAGAAGGAGTTCTTCCGTTCCTTCGGCCAATCTTTCGGCGTCGGCGCGACTGCGTAAAACGTCTTGCCGTTTTTCTCCAGTGCTCCAGGCGAATCGCAATAGGCAATGGCCACGCCGCGTTTGAATTCCGGCATCACGATTACGTCGAGCGGTTTCGCCGGAACCGTCACCAAGTCGTGCTGCTTTACGAAATCGGTGACTTCTCCAACAACTTTTTGCGCGTAACCTACAATCGTGTTGTCATCCGAATGTTGTTCGGCCAGTTTATCGAGGACCGCGGCTGTGACTTTCTTTTTGTCGTCGAGTGCTGTTTTTCCGGCATTTGGGAAATATTTTTTGTAGAGCGGAAGCGCCGTCTCATAAATGACGGTTTGCGTTTGCTGCAAATCGGTTTGCGCGCGCTGCATGATTTCTTCCATCGACAATTCGGACGCGAGCGCGAAACGGAGTTTCTTGCGGAACTTGTCGACGCCGATGCGGAAATCGCCATCGGAGCGCGGAAGCAAATCGTTTTGCAGCCATTTTTTGTAGTCTTCGAGCGCCTTAGCCGTTTTTTCCTGGAGCGGCGAAAGCTCCTTTTTCATTTGCGGCGCCTGATCAAGCAGTGGAGCGAGCCCTTCACGCACGAAAGTGATTGCGCCCTGCGTTTGTTCGATTGCCGTCTCAGTGTGCACTCGCGGCGAATGTTGCAGGTTTGCTTTGGCTTGATCGATCACACGCGGAATCGCCTCCATGCGCTTGCGCAAATTCGGAATGCGCTTCTCCGGCGTGTCGAAGTCGCGCACAACGAGAAGGTAAAGACTGTTGGCGAGGCTCTGATTGTAAACCAGCGGGTTCCAGTCTCCTTCCCTGAGTTCTTCCAGCTCGAA
>CATPAW010000170.1 GCA_955652255.1 uncultured Chthoniobacterales bacterium
CTCATCGGGGCCGGTTTCAAACACATCGACGCCGTGAGCTTCGTCTCGCCGAAGGCCGTGCCGCAGATGGCCGACAGCGAAAAGGTGCTCGAGCAACTCGGGACGCCGGATCAGGTCGAGATCATCGGCATCGTGGTGAACGAGAAAGGCGCGGACCGCGCCATTGCCACCGGGACCGTGACCACGCTCGGCTATCCCTGTTCCATCTCTGAGACCTTTCTGCGCAAAAATCAGAACCAATCGCCGGAAGAGAATTACGAAGTGCTGAAGACGATCAAGAAACGGGCCGACGCGGCCGGGCTCGATATGGTGGTCTATATCTCAATGGCATTCGGCAATCCGTACACCGATCCGTGGAACGAGGACAAAGTGCTGCAAGCGGCAGGGACCATCGCCAGCCTCGGGATCCGCTCGATTTCGTTGGCGGATACGGTCGGCGTCGCTGGGCTGGGGCTGATCAGTCGCGTGATGACTGCGGTGATGCGCGACTACGGTGAGTACGATATCGGCGTTCACATGCACAGCATGCGCGCGGGCGCAGCGGCGAAGGTGCTGGCCGCGTACGACGCGAGGTGCCGGCGTTTCGACGCGGCCATCGGCGGGCTCGGCGGGTGTCCCTTCGCTCAGGACGCGCTCGTGGGAAATATCCCTACCGAAGTAGTTCTCGAAGCGTTGGAGCAGCGTGGAGTGAGACTGCCGATCAAGAGAGGACTGGATAACGTCGTCGCGATGAATGGGGACATCAGCATGAAATTTTCCGGATAAATGATCAATTCCGTCTTGAACGCATGATTGACTCGCCCCCGCTCCTGCGTGCCCGGCCTAGCGACCTGCTTGTCCATCTCGCTCGCGTCCCCGCCTGAGGCGGGTTCCATTGTCGATCTCAGATGAGTTTCATTCGACCTTGAACGGGCGATTGGCGATCATAGAATGGAACGCGTGGAAGAAGCGGAAGTTCCTTTGGAAGGTTTGCAGGAGCATGTGCACCACAGCGCCCAACACAGTGACGCAGCATGGATTTCCTGGGTCGCGCTGAGCACGGCGATGCTGGCGGTATTTGCGGCGATTACGGGATTGCTTTCCGGCAAACATGCCAATGAAGCGATGATGAACCAAATCGAAGCGTCCGATCAGTGGAGCTATTATCAGGCGAAAAGCATCAAGGCCGCGCTGCTCGATGCGAAAATGTCGCTCGCGACTGTGGCGGACGAAAAAGATCGAGTAAAGGCTGCGCGCTACGAAGAGGAGCAAACCGAAATCAAATCGGAAGCGGAACGCAAGCAGACCGACGCCAAATCAAATTTTCATCGACATGAAGTTTACGCTCGCGGCGTAACCATGTTTCAAATCGCGATTGCCGTTGCCGCGATTTCCGCGCTGACGAAAAAGCGCCGATTCTGGCTCGTGAGTCTGCTGTTCGGCGTGGCTGGTTGTGTTTTTGTTGTGCTCGGGGCAATTGCTCATTAATTCCATGCGCGTTCTTGCTATCGACGCTTCCTTGCGCAACACTGGCGTGGCCATTATCGATGCAAACAACGGCAAATTGCGCGCTCTTTATTTTGGGACGATCCACAATACGAGTTCGCTTCGTTCCTCTGCCTGCCTGGTCGCGATCCGCGATCGCCTCGCGGAGTTAATCCGTTCGCACGAACCGGATTGTTGCGCGCTCGAATCGGTCATTTATGTGCAGAGCTACAAGACTGCGATCCTGCTTGGCGCCGCACGCGGCGCGGCCATTCTCGCCGCCGCGGAAAATGGCCTTCCAGTTTTTGAATATGCTCCCACGCGAATTAAACAGGCGACGGTCGGGCGCGGAGCGGCGGGAAAAAATCAGGTCGCATTTATGGTGCGCGCGCTTCTCGGTCTGACCGAAACACCGGAGGCGGATGCAGCCGACGCGCTTGCCATCGGTCTCACACATTTGCGTTCACAAGAAGCAGCGCGCTGTGGGATTCCGGCCGAAAGACAAATATGAACGAGACATTTGCGTGGCGTTGGCTCGGCCGCATGAATTTTCAGGAAGCGCTCGCGTGGCAAGAGGAATTGGTCGCGAAAAAGCGGGAGAATCGAAACGCCGCCGATGAGTTGCTTCTTCTCGAGCACGAACCGGTTTACACGATCGGCCGGACGCCGGATCAGTCGAGCTTGGTCGATGCAGCCCATCTGCCGCATCCGCTTTTTTCCATCAATCGCGGCGGCCAGGCGACCTATCACGGTCCCGGCCAGTTGATCGGTTATCCAATTATTGATCTGCGTCGGTGCGGGCAAGATCTCCACCGCTATTTGCGCTGGCTTGAAGAGCTTTTGATCAAAACGCTCGCGATCTACGAAATCGCAGCGAAGACGCGTCCTGGTCTGACCGGCGTCTGGATTGAAAATCGCAAGATCGCGTCCATTGGCGTGGGCGTTCGCTATTGGGTCACGATGCATGGTTTCGCCCTCAACGTCTGCGGCGACCTCACGCCGTTTGATCGCATCATTCCGTGCGGCATCCAGAACGTGACCATGACTTCGATCGAAAAAGAGACAGGCACGATCTTTTCATCCGAGGAGGTTGGTCGGCGCGTGGCCGAAATCGCATTCCACACGATCGCCAATCTCACGACCGAGGGTTCGCTCATCCAGATTTCCCGGCGGCCCGCCAACGCATTTTTGATCTAACAATGACCATCCCGCTCGAAGACAACGTCGGCGACATCATCGGCAAAGCGCAGCGTGGTTTGCGCATTTCTGATACCGAGCTTGCAGAAAAAGCACGTGTCAGCTCGCAGAAAATCCGCAAATTGCGCGAAGGGGATTTCGATGAACTGGCGCTGTTGCGTGTTGCGCCGGCCCTCGGCCTTGCAGCGCGCGCTTTGTGCGAGCTCGCAACGGGCGAATGGCATCCAAAAAAAATTAATGAGCGGGAGGGCCTCGGTCAATTCAACACCCGTTATCACGACATGGCCGTCAATGCCTATCTCATTTGGGATCCGGGAAGCCGTGCGGCGGCAGCTTTCGACACGGGTGCTGATTGTTCTGAAATGATCCGTTTTGCGACTAAGGAAAAGCTGAGTGTAAAACTGATTTTACTCACCCACGCGCACTCCGATCATGTCGCGGACCTGCCGCGCCTCCGTAAAGAAACCGGTGGCCAAGTTTTTAGTCCGGCGCGCGAATCAGTTCCGGGCGCAGAACCGATTGAGGAAGGCAGGCGTTTTAGGCTTGGCAACCTCGACATCGACACGCGGCTAACCTGGGGCCACTCCCGCGGCGGAATGAGCTACGTGATCACCGGGCTCGCGCGACCGGTCGCGATCGTGGGCGATTCGCTTTTTGCCGGATCGATGGGCGGCGGCAATGTTTCCTACGAGGACGCCTTGCGAAATAATCTCGACAAAATCTTAACGCTACCCGATGAAACGATTATTTGTCCCGGTCACGGCCCGATGACCACGGTCGGGGAAGAGAAGCAGCACAATGCGTTCTTTGCGGGGAAAATCTAATATTTAGGTAGGGACGCACCTCCGGGGCGTCCGACGAACCCAATTTAAAAGTTCACGGACGGCTCGGAGATCTGTCCCTACCTTATTTGTATGAACATTGGATTCGTCGGCGTTGGCCGAATGGGCGCGAACATGGCGCGGCGATTGAAAGATCGAGATGTTCACGTGACGACGGTTTACGACGCAAACCGGAAAGTCGCGACCGCGCTGGCAGCGGAGCTCGGCTGCGCCGCGTGTCAGAATTTATCGGCAGTCACGGCGGAATCCGACGTAATTATCACGGTGGTATCAGATGACGGCGCGATGCGTGAGATCTTCGGCGCCAGTGGCGATAACTTGCTGGTCAACGCGCGCGGGAAACTTTTTATCAACTGCGCGACGATTTCGCCGCAGGTTCATGTCGATGTTGAAAAGCTCGCGGAAAAAGCCGGCGCGCAAACTTTGGAAGCGTGCATGGCCTCCAGCATCACGCAGGCGCGTGAAGGCTCGCTATATTTGATGTGCGCCGGCAGCGAAGAAGCGTTTCGGAAGGCGGAACCGATTTTAAAAGAGCTTGGATCGACCGCGTGCTTCGTCGGTCAATCGGGCGAAGCGGCGAAAGTGAAAGCGCTCGTCAACATGGTGATGAACATCAATACGGCCGGCCTGGCGGAAGGGCTTGGGCTCGGAGCCGCGCTCGGTCTGGATCTGGAAATGTTGAGAAAAATTTTTTCGCAGAGCGGCGCCGCGTCGCGCGTGCTCGAAACGGACGGTGAAGACATGCAAAATCGCGAATACACCTGCTTCTTCTCGGCGGCCCATGCGGCGAAAGACAGCGGGATCGCCCTTGAGCTCGCGCGCAGTGTCGGTCTCGACCTTCCGCTCGCTCGCGCGACCAAAAAACAATACGACCAGATGATCGCGGAAGGCTTGGGCGAGCTCGATAAATCCGGAATCGCCGAACTCACCTTCAAAGATCGACATAAACATTCCGGCGATCGCGTGTAAGATGAAGTGGATCGAGCAGTCTCTTGCTCGATGTTAATCAGGCGGCGAAACCGCAATTGTTTAGCATCGCCCGCGGAGCGGCCGATCCACCTAATGACCAACCGTTTTCCGCGCCGAATGGTGCAAGGCGGACGCTGTGCTAAATTTTTCGGGAAAATGAAAACAGTCTGGCGCGTTTTTGCTTATCTGAAGCGTTACCCGTCGCTCGCGGCCGGGACGCTCGGCTGCGCGATCGTTGGCACGCTAATGGTGATCGTTTTTCCGGCGGTGACGAAGCGAATCATCGACGATGTCGTGCGGCTGCATCACCCGGAGAAACTGCTGCCGCTCATTTTGTTCGCCGTGATTGCTTTCATTTTGCAACACGCTTTCAACGCGCTACGCATTGTGTTGAACAATACGTTCGAGCAAAAAGTCATTTTCGATCTGCGGAGCGATCTGTATTCGCACATTCAATTGCTCCCGCTGCGCTGGTTCGACAATCGCGCCACCGGCGATCTCATGACGCGCGTGATCGAAGATGTGAACTCAGTCGAGCGGGTCCTGATCGACGGGATCGAGCAAGGTGTAGTCGCGGTCCTGCAAGTGCTCATCGTGCTCGGCGTGATGTTTTATTTCAACGCGAAGCTGGCGCTGCTCGCGCTTGTTCCATTTCCGCTTCTGATTGCTGGTGCGCTGGCCTACACGCTCACCGCGCACCGGCGTTATCGGCTGCAACGCCGCGCCGCCTCGGCAATGAACGCGCTTTTGCATGACAACCTCTCCGGGATTCGCCAGATCAAAAGTTTCGTGCGCGAGAAGGAAGAGCACGCGCGTTTCAACCGGGTGAGCGACCAGCTGCGCCACGCCACCCTGGTGGTGATGCGGGTGTGGGCAGTTTACAGCCCCTCGATGTCGATGTTCGAAGCATTGGGCGCGATCATTGTTCTGGCTTTTGGGAGTCACGCTGTGCTCACCGGTGCGATGCAGATCGGCGATTTAGTAGCCTTTTTAATGCTAACGGCATTTTTGTACGATCCAGTAAGCCGGTTGCATCAGCTCAATCAGCTCGTGCAAGCGGGACGCGCGGCCGGTGAGCGCGTTTTCGAAATCCTCGATGAACCGATCGAACCGGATTGGATCGAGGAGAAGATTTCAGCGCGAATCGCGGGCGACATTCGCTACGAAGATGTGAGCTTCAGTTACACAGAGGGGCTTCCCGCGCTCATTCATGTTTCATTCCATGCTCCTCCCGGCGCCACAATCGCGCTAGTGGGGGCGACTGGCGCCGGGAAGTCGACGTTGGTGAATTTGCTCGTCCGCTTTTATGAATTCACCAGCGGCGAAATTTATGTCGATGAAAGACCGATTCACGAGTACAGTCTGCGCACTTTGCGCGAAGCGGTCGGGGTGGTGACGCAGGAAAGTTTTTTATTCAACGGATCGATCCGCGAGAACTTGTTGATGGGAAAACCGGGCGCAACGGACGTGGAATTGTGGCGCGCGGCGGACGCGGCGAATGCGCGCGGTTTCATTGAGAGGTTGCCAAATGGTTTGGAAAGCGTCGTTGGCGAGCGCGGAGTGAAGTTAAGCGTCGGTGAAAAACAGCGGCTGTCGATTGCACGCGCGCTCTTGAAAGATCCGCCGATTTTAATTTTGGATGAAGCGACCGCGAGCGTGGACACGGCGACGGAGCGCCTCATTCAGGAAGCGCTCGAACATTTGATGTCCAACCGGACGTCGATTGTCATTGCGCATCGGCTTTCGACAATTGTGCGCGCGGACGAAATTCTCGTGCTGGATCACGGCCGGATCATCGAACGCGGCCGGCACGATGAATTGCTCGCGCTCGGCGGAAAATATGCGCGGCTCTGCGAACAAAGTTTGCTTGAAACTCGCCAAGAACCCCCCGGTGCCGTCCGCGAATTGGAAGCGGCATTGGTAGGGCGAGACTCGATCGAGCCGGCGGAAATCGAAAAGGAAATTTAGCCGTTGGATCGACAATAAATATTTTGTCGGCTGAGATAGGGCGGTTCACCTAACCGCCGGTGGACGATTGAGGTCAATCGCCCTTACCTTGCTGTAAAAGTTCTTGGTACTTAAGTTCCATTTCCGCGCAACGCTGCTCGGCTTCCATGAGCGCGCGGCGTTCTTCGCCTAAACTCTGTTCGAGATCGCGGACGCTCTTGCAGTCGAACCGAGATGCTAGTCGCGACGGGCTCGTTGGCTAGGTTTGGCCCATCTTCACTCGTGGCAGCATCGCCATTTTGTCGTGACGTTATCAGCAAAGCGGGCATTTCCTGAATTTGCTGGCGCGCTCCGTTACAGGAATTAATGAGAAAGGTTTCGGCGCTGATCTCGCCGAGGCGAATGAACTCCTGGATCGCGCCAAGGGTGGTCGGTCCATAGTAATGCTCGCTCGTAACTTCGACGAGCCAATCCATGCCCAGTTGCGGCAGCATCGGCGCTTTCATCCACGTTTGTTGATTGATCGAAACCGCATCGTGCGGCGCGATTTGTGCGGTGGATGCCCAGAGCGTGAGCTGTTCGAACGACAGCGGACCAAAAATGCTGCCGTCTTCGTGTTTTCGCAAAAACCAGCTCTGGTTCGACGGCTCTTCCATCAGTTACTTGTCGATGAAGCCGGAGAGGCGATCGGCGCCGGCGACGCCGGAATCATAATTGTTTGGCCAGCCTGCAATCTGCGGCCGTCTTCGATATGATTAAATTTTTGCAGTTCTTCCACGCCCACTTTGTACGACTTGGCGATGGAAGTGAGGGTCTCGCCGCGCGCGACGGTGTGTGTGCTCCCGCCTGCTGGCCGCGGGAGAGAATCGGTGGGGACCGGGGACGCCGCCCGTGAGGGAGCATTTTCTCCAATAATAACGCCAGGCCGCTTGTTCGAAATCTCCTGTTCTAATTTAAGGATTTGTTGAGAGAGGGTGTCGATCTTGGCGTTCTGCTCGTCGATTTTTTTTGCGAGCGCTTCGAGTTGCGCGGCATCAGAAGGTTGGGTCGCTGCTGGTGTGAACGTTTGGGCCGAACCGAGCGGAAGGAGCCACGCGGTCACCAGCATCGCGGTCAGGGACATCGCGCGCAGGTTCATCGCTTCAAATGTTGGCATTAGCGGCTTTGCATGGCAAGCCTGTTGGAATGAGGCGGCAGCTTGCCTTTCCGGCGTTTCTTCCTAGATTTTTTTGCATGCCTGAGCGCATTCAAAAGCCAGTCGACCCGGTTCCGTGGGGTCCAAAACAAGGCGATGGAGGCGGGCCGCGCTCACCGGACGTTTCCAGGCCGGACACAAAAGATCTCTTAAAAAAAATGCGCAAGGTCGATCCCAATCAATCCAAGCGCTATCGCCAGCGCACGGGCGAGTAATGGACAAGTTACCTGCGGCGTTTGGCCAGAACTTTTCTGGCGCGAGCGAGGATTTTCCTGCGTTGTTACGGCGCAAGGGCCTGCTCAGTCCGGCGGCGACTCCGAAAGGGTTCGCGAGCGCCGATTATTTCGGCGTTGTCGATCCAACCGTCCGGGCGCCCGGGCCGCGTGAGCAATCCTGGAGGCCAACCGAAGCGACCACCATCCTGGCGTTCAAATTTTCCGGTGGTGTGTTGGTCGCGGGGGACCGGCGCGCGACCGCGGGCAATACGGTGGTTTACGATCGCGCGGACAAAGTCGTGGAAGTAGATCGACATTCGATTATGGCGATCGCGGGCGTTCCGGCGACGGCGTGGGAAATGGCGCGTGTGCTCGAACATTCGTTTCAGTATTTTCGAAGGACGCAATTGCAGGAGATGAGTGTCGATGGAAAAGTGCGCGCCCTTTCGAAATTGTTGCGCGACAATTTCGGATTTGTCATGCAAGGCGTGGGCATGGTTGTCCCGATTTTTGCGACCTACGACTCCAATTCAAATCCGGAGGCGCGACTTTATTTTTATGACGCGATGGGCGCGCAATTTGAAGCGGCCGACTATGCCGCCACCGGCTCCGGTTCACCGGCAGTACGCGGCATTCTCCATTACGAAAACCATTGGGGCGAAAAACCGCTCAAGGAGTTGGACGAAAATGAAGCGGTCGCAATCGCATTGCGTGCGTTGGATACAGCGGCGGAATCGGACACAGCAACAGGCGGGGTTGACCGCACGGGAAAAATTTTTCCGATCATTAAAATCGTTTCGCGCGACGGGATCATGACCCTGCCGGAAGAAAAGATTGCAGCGGTCTTCAAAAAATCTGTCGCATGATCGAAGAGCCGTATCGTTGGGTTGAGGCGATCGCGAACCGGCGTGAGTACATTGAGACGCAGTTAGCGTCGGGCAGTCCGATTGCGGCGGTGGGTTATCGCGATGGCATTTTGTTTCTCACTCTCGGCCAGGCGCGGCAGAAAATTTTTGAGATTTACGATCGCATCGCCATGGGCGCGATCGGTCATCCAGGGGACATTGAGCGACTGCGTATAGGCGCAATCGAGCTCGCCAGCACGGAAGGCTTCACGCGGTCAGCGGCGGATGTTTCATTGCGGCGGCTTGCGCATTATTCGCTCAGCCCTGTGATGAAGAGCGCTTTCGAGCAAGTATATGGCCCGCCTTATCTTGCGCGGTTGCTCTTTGCCGAGATCGGCGTCCAACCGGAAGAGGATTTGTTTCTGCGGGTGGAATACGACGGAGCGATCGCAGCGAACGGCGCAACCTTCGCGCAAGTGCGGCAGGATTTCGCCGTTCTCAGCGGAACGCGGCAATCGACGGAGCTGATGGAATCGTTTCTCAAGGCCGAGCACGCGCCGGGCGCGACGTTTGAAGCGGCGCTCAAAACCGCGCTCGACGCGTGGAGTATTGGGCACATGGCATTACAAAAAGATGACGGGAAAGAACTTCCAGAGCGCGCGGCCGTCACGAAACATCGACAAGAACAACTTGCCACCACTGGTATCGAAGCGGCAATCCTTGAACGCAATGCAAACGCAGCTATTCGTTTTCGTGCACTATCGGATAAAGAAGCGCGCGCCCTAATCGGTGATTACTGAGGGAAAGAGATGTTTGGACAACGATCTCGAATTCGGCGAGCGATGCGCAACACCGTGCTTTGGATAGGGTTGCTGCTCATGATTGCGTCGTTTGCGTGGATGCAATGGATTTCCAAGCCAGAGCAAGGGACATCCACGCAGGGGCCTGCGCGACATAAGCCTTTCTCAGTGGTGGTTCTCGATCCTGGTCACGGTGGTCAGGATTCGGGTGCGAAGGTTGGGAGCATGCTCGAGAAAGATCTCACGCTCGACGTGGCGCAGCGGGTCGATCGATTGTTGCAGTCGGAAGGTCTCGCCACCGTGATGACGCGGGTTGGCGATGGCTATGTCTCGTTGGCCGAGCGCGCGGCGCTTACCAATCGCGTGCCGGAGTGCGTTCTTGTCAGCATCCATTTCAACGAAGACAACAAACCCGTCTCAAGCGGGATCGAGACTTATTATGCCGAAGGTCAAATCCAGCCCGGAATGCCGATCATCTCGTGGCTTCCGTTTTTGCAGCGGACGACGGCGCAAGGGCCGGACCCGGAAAGTCAAAGTCTGGCAGGATTTATTCAAGAGGCGTTGGTAGCGCGAACCCAGGCCGTGAATCGTGGAACGAAAACTCAGCAATTTTTTGTGATTGCGAATGTGCGCCATCCGGCAGTCCTGGTGGAGGGAGGATTTCTCACAAACAAAGAGGACATCGCGAAACTCGCCAGCGCTGATTATCGTGAGCAAATTGCTGCGGCCATCGGCGAAGGGGTTCTTCGTTACCGCGATCTCATAAAGAGGCGTCAGCCAGCGCTTGCTGTCAGCGCACCGGGAGGAGTCGAAGGCGAATAATCGCCAAATGCGAGCGTCAAACCGCAAAGATCGAGATGAGAACTAAAATCGCCATTCTGCTTTTAATTACCTGGGCAATGCCGATTCATGCTGACCAAACCATCGCGAACGCACAGCAGGTGCTAAAGGACCAGGGTTTTTATTACGGAGAAATCACAGGCGAGAAAAACGCCGATACGATTGCCGCGATACGGCGCTATCAAATTCGCAGCGGCTTGCCAATTACCGGCGAGCTCAATGACGAAACTCTTCGCGCACTTCGCAGCGCTCCGTCTGCTTCGACACAGCCGGCGGCAACGAATGCGCCGTCGCCAAATGCGGACAGACCCGCTATACACGATGAATCCTCGCGGGAAACCGCAGCCGTTACCCCGGCGGCTGTCCAACCGTCGGTTGCGCCGCCGCAAGATCGCCAAGTGTATCCGTCAAATCCCGGCGCTCTTCCGCCTCCAGCCGGAGGATCGTTTGCCGGCACGCCGTATGAGAATGCCCCGCCTCAAGTTCAACGCGATGTCGTAGTTTCCGCGCAAATGGCTCTTTTGCGCCGCGGGTTTTACCGCGGCGAGATCGATGGCGTTTATAATTCAGCGCTCGAATTTTCGCTACGTGCCTATCAATCACGCATCGGGCTACCGGTCACAGGGCAGCTCAATCTGGAAACGCTGGCCGCTCTCGAATTGTTACCCGGGGCAAAGGCGCCGGTTTACAGACCGCGCCGGCGCACTTGGCCCCAACCGCCCGTGCGCGGCGAATGGATTCGGCCGTAGATGTCGATCTTTGACCACGCGAGGTGACGGCGGAAACGGGCTAAGATTTTGCGTTGTCGAATCGGAGCGACTGTAATTCGGCGAAAACTGTTCCGATAAAAATTTGGGCTTCGGCGCGCAGGAGCAGCCGATCCGCGTCATCGGACACCCAAATGGTGGCGCGCCGGAATTTACGGTGTGGCTCCAAATCGAGATTCTTGCCGAGTTTACTGAGCTGCAAATCGAATTTGATTGCGCTGTATGTGCCCGCGCGCACTGAGATTTTTTCGCGGCCGATCACCGTGACAGTGGCAAGATAGGCTGAAGTCGCAGGGTAAACGACGAGCCGGTAGACGTTGCGGTCCCGGAGCGGCTGGCTGCGCAGATAAAGCATGGCCGAATGCAAATCGAATAGATTCGGAAAGCTAAACTCGCGGATTTTTGTGGGGCCCGGGCTGATTTGATCTTCGGTCCTTGCTCGCTTGACGCCGTTGCTTGTGAAAGTCAGATGGGTCGTCAGTTTTTTGGATCGATAAGTCTCCATCTGCCTGGTTTCGATTGGGCGCAGTGTGTCGACATGGGCGAGCGCGCGATAATTCGCGTCCAACTTCCACAAGACGCGAACGAAGCCGGTCGTCCGTCCGACGGCTTCGAGTTGGAAGCGATCCTCAGAGGGTTTTGTAAAATGAACTTCTCCGGTCGCAGCGGTGACTCCAGCCCAGCCGAAATGATAGGTAGCGCGGAGCGGTCGGAGCTCCGGGAAAGGACCGGGTGGATCTTTGGTAACGGTTGACTGCCAGCTTGCTGCGAGCGCTGTGAAGGATGAAGCGAGAAGCAGAAGCAGAGCGATCCCGGTCGAGCGATTAGATGATTCGACCATGCGGCTCAGTATGCCGGGGAACCGGGGCCATCCGGTCGGGCAAGCGCGCTTGAGTCTTCACCCATGCGGAAAAAAAACACACGCGAGGTTGACTCGCGTGTGCGCTCTGATTTGTCGGAAATAAAGGATTAAGGTTTCGAAGCTTTCGCGGGGCTGGCGGAAGGATTTGTCACCGGTTTCTCGCCTGAGCTCGAACTGGTGGTGGCGCGCCCCGGTTTGTTGAGAACGGAAATGATGTCGGTCGTAAAATCGGTGTTATCGCGTGAATACATCAAAACAGGCACGCCATTCAGGCTCATGCCGGATTTGTCAAACACGAGCTCCATATTGTTGGCCTTTACTTTGTCCATCACCACGTCGGTGATCTCTTTGACGATGCCCTCGCGCATGCGTAACGCCTGCTCCTGCAGTTGCCGCTCGCGAGTTTGACGAAACTCGGTGATCTCCCGCTCCATGTTCTTAATGTTCGCGATCTTGTCATCGCGTTCCTTCGCCTTTTGCGTTTTGGCATCGGCGCTTAACGCAGGGGCGTCGAGTTGTTTGTTCAGATTGTTGATTTCATCGAGCGCTTTTTTATAGGCATCGGCCCGGTCGTCGTACTCTTTCTTGGCCGCGTTTTTGGCGTCGTTAATCTTCGCTTCTGCGTCCTTGGTCTTGGTGTACTCCTTGAACGCGCGTTGCATGTCGACCGTGCCAATTTTAAGTGTGCTCTGGGCAAGCGCTGCGACTGGAAACGCGAGCGCAGAAGCCAGACCCATCGAGAGAAGTTTTTTCATAAGACAGAGCTAAGGGTGGTTGGAGACGCTTTAGACCGTAATAGACGGGATTCGTTCAAAATTGATAACCGACGTTGAAATTGAATTTTCCACTGCTGCTGTTTCCAGCCCGTTGAAGTGGAATTCCATAGTCGATACGCAGCGGTCCAATCGGCAGATCAAGTCGAATTCCGACACCGATGTCGGAGGCGAGGTTATCGAACTCGTTGGATATCTTTTTTGGGATCACCGTGTGCGTGGTGAAATCCCAGGCATCGGTGTTCACAAAGCCGGTGTCATAAAAGATTGCACCGCGCGCTTTTTGCACGATTGGAAAAGTATATTCAATCGTCGCGCGTGCTAGTGATTTGCCACCGAGCGGCTCGCCAAACTGATCTTTTGGCCCGACATTGCGGAAATCAAATCCGCGCAGATTGTTTGAACCTCCGAGAAAAAGCCGGTCAAAAATTGGGACGTGATCGCCGCTGCCCCACGTATTAACGGTGGCAACTTCACCATTAAAGAGCAGGACGTTGTCCCACCAGAGATGGAAATACTGCGATGCCTCGAGGTCGAATCCGTAGATTTGTACATCGCCGCCGAGAAAACCGCCGGCAATGTAAGGCGACAAGCTGATCCGCTGTCCATGACGCGTTAGCAAGGGACTGTCGCGACGGTCGAAAACGAGACTGCTGAGGACTTCGCTCTTCAAAAACGCTCCTTCTTCAGCTGTAATCGCCGGGGAAGCTGAAGAGGACACGTTGAAGATTTCGTCGTGTTCCAGGCGATAACCGAGCGTCGCATACATAAACGCGTTAAGCGGCTTGCGTAACTCAATTGCAAAGCCATATGTGCGCTGGTTGTAGATCGAGCTCAGATAATCTGCCTCACTGTAAAACGCCTGGCCACCGAGCGATAGCCGGCGATCAAAAAGCCACGGTTCCGTCAGCGCGAGAATAACGTCCTTGCGTGCCGTGCCGTACTGCACACGCAGTCTGAACTTCTGACCTGCGCCGGTGAAGCCGGGCCAGTTCAGCAAATCGAAGTTACCCTGCGTGAGTTCCGCAAAACCGACCAGTTGGTCGATCGTGCTGAAACCGCCGCCGAAACTGAACGCACCAGTCCGTTTCTCCTGCACTTCAATGGTGAGATCTTTGCGTCCTGCGACCCCTGTGTCTTCTGGATAGGTCTCGACTTTGGCGAAGTAGCCCAGGTTTTCGAGGCGTTTCTTACTCGTTTCCACCCGCAC
>CATPAW010000171.1 GCA_955652255.1 uncultured Chthoniobacterales bacterium
AAGTCCGCGCAACTTCTGCGACCGCGCGCTAATTTTGTGACGCTCCGATGAATGAATCCGCGAAATGCACAGTAAAAAAAGACCACGTCCTTATCCACCGTTTTTATTTACTCGTCGAAAAAAATGGGAGGATTCAGTAACACAAAAGATTATTCAAGATGACTGCCCATCTGCATTGTAAGTCGCTACCGAAGAGGCCCTTTCGAATTAGGAAACCTCCGTTCTATCAGTCGACGTAGCGGGGCATTTTCCGCTACGCTGAGGAGCACCGGACAAAACCATTCTAGCACAATTCCAAACGCTTCCGGCTGCTCTGGTGCTGTTGAGTCGATCATCGCTTTTATCGTTGTCGATATGATCCGGCGTTTTGCACCCTGTTTTTTACACTCGCGCGTTACCGGCGGCGCTCCATTGCGGATGAACATAAAATGTGGCGATATGAGAATGGAGTTGACGAGGTCATCAAAAAAGGGCCGTCGCCGAATTAAAACACGAAATTCGGGCGTTTAGGCAGCTCCGCGCAGCCTTCGGACGCGCGCTCAAACCGCTTTCGGTAACCGGCGAACGCAGTAATCGCCCAAAACGGTTTGTTTCCCCAGTCCGCAGCGCCAAAAAAAGCGCCATCGTCGATTTTTAAGCACCTTTTAAGCGTAACGTAAGATCGGGGGCGCTCCGTCGTTTCAGAGGCGTAGAGCATCGCAAAGTAGCCGACGCGCTCTTACGAAATCTGCCCTTACTTTTTGCGAACGAGACGCTCTACCAACTGAGCTATACCCCCGCAAGATCGACAATTGATCGTCGGCGAAACTATCGAAGCAAACGCGGCACAGGCAAGCGAACTTGTCGATCTAACTGATCGCTCCGAAGGCGAGACCGAGGCCATAAGTCACCGCAGCTTCGATTACTCCCACGATTGTCATTTCCAACCCGGATGCCCACCACGAGCGCAGCGTGATCAGTGATTTCATCGCGCCGACAAGGAAATGGGCGACGATGCTAATCGCGAACGCGGCGATGACCGCGCGAATTCCGCTCATGAAAAAGAATGGAATGATCGGGATGAATGCGCCGATCGCAGTGGAAATCGCGGCTGAGGCCGATGATTTCCACGGGTTCGGGAAACTGTGTTCGGACAAACCGAGTTCGCTTTGCGCCATCGCTTGCACCATCTGATCCGGTTGCTCGGCGAGACGCTCCGCCATTTTTTGCGATTCTTCGGGACCGAATCCCTGGAGTTGATAGAAGAGCGACATCTCCTCGATTTCTTCCTCAGGATTTTCTTCAACCTCGGCTTTCTCGCGTGCGATCTCGGCTTCGTAAACTTCCGCTTCACTTTTGACCGCCAGATACGCGCCCGCGCCCATCGACAACGAGGATGCGATCATTCCGGCGAGACCGGAGATGAGAATGTAATGCTGTTGATTGTTCGTCGCGCCGGCAACACCGGAAACAATTCCAAAGACCGCGCCAAGTCCGTCGTTCACGCCGTAAATCGCGTCCGCCACCCAACTGCCTCCGCGGCCATGCCAGCGTTCGCGTTTCAAAATTGTATCGAGCACCGTGCGCGGCCCGAGTTGCGGCACCATTGTTTGCAGTGCGCGCGCGTGTGCTTTTTCTTCGAGCGCGCTTTCACGTAAAAACTCCTTCACATCGTGTTCGCCCGCGAGTGCGCGATCGCGCTGGTCGCGGAATTGCGCTTCGTGTTTTTCTTCAGCCGCTTCCATTCGGCGAATGGCAATGTCTGTTCCGAGCGCGCGGTTCAACCATCGCTTCAAGCGCCGGCCAATCGTATCCGGCAATTGCGGAAGCGACGCGCCAAGATCGACAAGTTTCTTTGCCCAGCGCTGGGCATGACGCTCCTCCGCTTCGGCCATCCGCAACAAAATTGCTTTGCGCTTCTCATCCGCCTCGCGCGCGGCCAGCTCGCGATAAACCTGCGCCGTCTCCACCTCCGCCCGCCAGTTGCGCTGCACGACTTCAATTGTTTCGTGTCGATCTTTCGATCCGTCAGATGACTTTTCTGTTTTCATCGGGCGCAACCTGCTCCGGCGATTTGTGCGGCCAGAGCCGGCTCAGTTCTGGGTTTCATTTGCTGCGAGGTGATTACAACCGCCACCGACCCGATAATCAATCCCGCACCGATCCACGTCCGCAAAGTCAGACGTTCGCCGGCAAAAAGCGTTCCGAGCAAAATAGCCACGATCGGATTCACATAAGCATAGGTCGCCACTTTTGCCGGCTCGCAGCGGCGCAGCAGATAAAAGTAAGCCGTGTATCCAACCAGCGCGCCGATGAGCACGAGATAAACGAACGCGCCTAACGAGAGCCAGGTTACGTTGCGGATATCGAATTGCCGATATTCGCCCAATGCGAGTCCTGCGAGGATGAGCAGAGCGCCGCCGCAAATCATTTGCTGACCCGCCGCGACAAGCAGTGACGATGAATGCTTAGCCCTGCGCGAGTAGAGCGACCCGACCGACCAAAGTAACGACGCGATGAGCAAGATCGACATACCCCACGCGAGATGGTTTCCGGTCGAACTTGTGAATGCGGGCCCCACCAAAACTCCGACTCCGATAAAACCGCCGATCAATCCGAGCCAAACGATCGACGTTGGCCGGGCCGCCGTGCCACTGAGCCAACCAAGCAGCGCGATGTAAATCGGTACCGTCGCGACAAGCAACGCGGCCAATCCGGTCGGGACCCATTTTTCGGATATGGTGACACCGCCATTTCCGCCCAGAAGCAAACAAGCGCCGATAATCAGCGCTGTCCACCATGTCGATCTTTCCGGTTTCGGCGCGCCTTGCCAGCGCACAACCGCGTACATGATTACGCCCGCGGAGAAGAAACGCACGCCGGCCATCAAGAACGGCGGGATCGATTGAATGGCGAAAAGAATCCCGAGATAAGTCGAACCCCAGATCAAATAAACTGCGGCAAACGCCATGATGATCCAAATTCTCTTCGGCGCCGCCATCGCTCACCTTCCCGCATCGTGCGGGTAGAGCAAGCGGCCGCGGCGTGTAAGGTCGCCTCCGACTTGACGCGCCCGATGTGTGGTCAGAAACTTCCGGCAGTTCTTTGTTTCGCTTAATGGATCGGCCAGTTGTCGATCTTGCGGGGGAACCAATTTCTGTTCCGTGAATACAGAAGAGATCGGGGCGAACGATGCGCGGCATCGAGAGCATTAATGGCTCCAGCCCGACAGCTAACCTCGTCAGCATCATTAAAGGGCAAAGGAGCTCGTGGGGGGACCGGCTCCAGCAGCAGTTGAGGCGCCTCGTCGCGCGAGGCCGCCTCGTTTGAGTCGAAAAATTGATACCAACCAACGTTAAGCGTCCGCGGAATGTCGATGTACCCCGCGCGGCTGCGATTCTTTACGGCGATTGGGGGACGAGCAAAGCCTACGTCATCGGCCTTGCCTTTGCCGTCGGCGGCTACGCATCGTTCTGGCTCATCGCCGCGATGTGCGTTCTGACCGCCCTTGTCGGCATCAACTACATGATCATCTGCCGCCTGTATCCGGACGGCGGCGGCGTTTACGCAAGCGTGCGCCATCGTTCCGAAGTCATCTCCATTGTCGGCGCGTTTTTGCTCATCGCCGATTATTTGGTAACGGCGGCGATCAGCGCACTTTCCGGATTTCAATATCTCGGTGTTCCGCATCCGGAAAAATTTGCCGCCGCCGCCATTCTCACCATTGGTTTGCTTAATCTGCTCGGGCCGAAACACACCGGCGGTCTCGCCTTTCTGATTTCAGTGCCGACCGCGATCGTCGTCGTTGTTCTCGGGCTTTTCAGTCTGCCGCACCTCGGTGCCGCGTTCGGTCATCTGCAACCGTTGCACGGCGGCTTCTGGCAAAACTGGGCCGGCTTTGTCGGGATTGTGCTCGCGCTTTCGGGCGTTGAAGCGATCGCCAACGCCACCGGCGTGATGCGACTCGATCCCGGCAGCACCGACGCGCAACCATCCGTGCGTAAAACTTCCACGCCCGCGATTCTGTGGGTGATGATCGAGGTCTGTCTCTTTACCGCGCTGCTCGGTCTAGCCATGCACGCGCTCGGTGGATTGCAAACCGTGAATGGTGACGTCAACGCGCCCGGCGCACAAGGCGTGCGTGATTACATGCTGCGTTACATGGGAGAAGTATTTGTCGGCGGCTCGCTCGGCCCCGCGCTCGGTCACGCCTTCGGTTTCATCGTCAGCATCGTCTTCGCCTTGTTGCTGCTCTCTGCTGTCAACACCGCGATTGTCGACCTTATCATGATCCAATTTCTCATGTCGCGTGATCGTGAGCTTCCAGCCATCTTCCAGCGCCTCAACAAATGGGGCGTGCCCAGCTTCGGCATGCTGCTCGCGACCATTGTTCCGATGCTGCTCGTCATTCTCGTTAAAGACATGGTCGGCCTGGCCGATCTTTACGCCGTCGGCGTCGTCGGGGCGATCGCCACTAATCTCGGCGCCACCGCGACCGACCGGAAACTGTCGATCAAATCGTGGGAACGCACGCTCATGTTCGCCACGTTCATCGTCATGTTCGCGATCGAAATGTCGTTGCTCATCGACAAGCCGAACGCGCGTTACTTCGCCGTCACCATTCTCGCCGTCGGTTTGATCCTGCGCGGCCTCGTCCAGGAGCGCCGCGCCAAGAAAGAGGCAATGCCTCCGCCGCCGCTCATACGCGAAAAGTTACCTGTCGATCTTGCGCCGGCGGTTCCAAGAGAACCTGCGACTGCTGTTTCGGTGGGCGCCGAATCAATTCTCTGCGCCATCAGAGGAACGGGCCGCACGCTCGACTTTGCTTTGAAGGAAGCGCGAGAAACTGGCCGCCGACTTTATTTGTTATTTGTGCGCGAACAGCCGTTTATGACCGAGCAGGACGTGAAGCGCAAATGGCAGGAAGACCCCGAAGCCAGCATGATCTTCGCCGAAGCGAAAGAAAAAACTGGTGCAGGTCACCTGCCGCCGCTTTTCTGTTACGCCGTTAGCCCCTCCGCCGCCGAAACGATTGCCGATGTTGCTGCTACTCTCGGCGCATCGCGGGTCATCCTCGGCGCCCC
>CATPAW010000172.1 GCA_955652255.1 uncultured Chthoniobacterales bacterium
GAACCCCACGCCAGCCAAACCGCGTTTTCCGACATCCCGGGCCGAATCTGGCCCTGGCTCACCAGCGCTTGATCTCTGGGCGAGAGAGTTTGGAAAATTTCCGGATGATTCGAGATCCGGGTCTCGGTCGTGGAACAACTGGTCAGGATAATTGCGCTGGCGGAAAGACCAAGCGTCACTGCCTTGGAAAGAAATCGACGCTTCATGCGAAAAATCATACAGCCGTAGACTTATGAGTCAATCCTGTCACTTTCTTGCTTCAGCCCCGCCTTTCCCGTAACGTTGCGCTCGAATGCAAGATCGACATGGACATCGTATTTCTTACCTGCGCGTCTCCATCACCGACCGTTGTAACGAGCGTTGCACCTATTGCATGCCGCAGAAACTCCAGGAGTGGCTGCCGCGCGAAGAGATTCTGACATACGAGGAAACCTTGCGCCTCACCCGCATCGCCGCGGACCTGGGCGTGTCGAAAATAAGAATCACCGGCGGCGAACCGCTTACCCGCCGCGGCGTTGTCGATCTTGTCCGGCAAATCTCGCAGCTCTCCGGCCTTCGCGACATTGGTCTTTCGACGAACGGGACATTGCTCGCACGCGAAACGAGTCCGGAGGTTACGATGGCGGCGGCTTTGCGAGATGCCGGCGTGCGATCAGTCAACATCTCCCTCGATACGTTAGATCGACATGTTTATTCCCAAATCACCGGCCGCGACATGCATTTGCAAGCGCTCAGTGGAATCGACTCTGCCATAGCCGCCGGTTTCGACCAGATCAAACTGAACGCCGTCTTGATGCGCGGCCGGAATGAAGATCAGTTGATTCCGCTCATCCAGTTTGCCGCGGCGCGTAATTTGATCCTGCGTTTCATCGAGATGATGCCCGTGAGCACGAACGAAGTGCTCGATGAAAACAATTTTATGTCGATCCTGGAGGCGAAGCGCGTGGTTGAATCGCATTTTGGCGGTTTGATTCCCGAGCCGGGGTTCCGCACGAACGGTCCCGCGACTTATTATAAGGTCCCCGGCCGTCAACAACGCATCGGGTTTATCGGCGCGATGACGAACCTTCACTTTTGCGAAAGCTGCAACAAGCTGCGTCTCACCTGCGATGGCAAATTGCGTCCGTGTCTGGGGAGTTATCTCGAATTCGACATTATGAAACCCCTGCGCGCGGGCGCGAGTGATAACGAGCTTAAACAGTTCTTTCTCGATGTTGTCGATCGAAAACCCGAACAACACGACTTTCGCAATAATTACAAGCCAAACCGCAAAATGGTCGCGATCGGCGGCTGATCGATGCGACGCCTCACCCACATCGCCGCCGATGGCAGCGCACGGATGGTTGACGTTTCGGCCAAGCCGCAGAGCGCGCGCAGAGCAATTGCGTCTGGAAAAATTCGACTTCGTCGCGAGACGCTCGAGCTAATTTTCAAAAATAAAATCGCAAAAGGCAATGTTTTTACGACCGCGCGCATCGCGGGCATTCAGGCCGCTAAGCAAACCGCGCAGCTCATCCCGCTGTGTCACACCCTGCCACTCGGCGAAGTCAAGATCGACATCGTTACCTCGAATGGTGGTGCCGAGGTGAAATGCACCGCCCTCACGGTGGCGCAGACCGGCGTCGAGATGGAAGCGCTTACCGGAGTGTCGATCGCGTTGCTCACGGTTTATGACATGTGCAAAGCTGTCGACAAAGAAATGGAAATCAGTGGCATTCGGTTAATTGAAAAGACGAAGCAACTGTAGCGGCGGTCTATGACCGCCGTTCGTTCAAAGTTCGGCGTTCACAGAGCGCCGCGATAGTTTCAGCAATGCAAATAACAGTTGGAATCATCACGATCTCAGATCGCGCCAGTGCGGCCGAATATGTCGATCTTGGCGGGCCGGCGCTGAAGGAGACCGCACAGAAGGCAGGGTGGCAGGTCCTTTGCGAAGCAGTCGTTCCAGACGAGGCCGCGCGCATCCAAGAAACGATTCGCTCGTTTTCCCAGCAGGGTTGCGGATTGATTCTGACAACCGGCGGAACCGGCATTGCAGATCGGGATGTAACGCCCGAAGCCGTCCGCGCCATCATGCGCATAGAGTTACCGGGCTTCGGCGAAGTGATGCGTGCTGAATCAATGAAAATCACGCCCAACGCGATTCTGTCGCGCAGCCTGGCCGCGATTGTCGATCTTTCACTCGTGATTGCGCTTCCGGGAAAACCCAGCGGCGCGGTAGAATGTCTTGGCTTCGTCGAGGGCGCGATTCCGCATGCGGTCGCGCTCGCCCAGCGTACACCGACTTCGTGCTGAAACGCTGTAGCGACGGTCTATGACCGCCGGTTGTTCAAGGCTCGGCGCTCACAGAGCGCCGCTACAGTGTCACCAGCGTAATCTCGGGCCGGCAATTAAATCGCAACCACAGGACGAGTCCGTCCGGTCGGCGGACAGGATGCCAATGCCAGTTTCTTTAATCCGGCCAGATGAGGAGACGCATTAACTCGCGCCCTTTCTTTGTGAGGTGCGCGCCTGCTCCGCGTCCAGCGATCCGGTCTTGCGTGAGATAGGAATAATCGATCGGGCTTTTTTTGACGTAGCTCAGTTCCGGTTGCTTCACCTGTTTGGCGCTCGCCTCGATTTTGAGAGGCAGGCCGGAGCGCGCGAATGAAACTTCCCACGATGCAAGATTGACAACCTCATTTGAGCGCACCATCCAAGGATAGAGTTTGGGTAATTCGAAATTCGGCGATTTCGGCAGGGTCACTTTGTAAAATGTTTCTTCCCCGGCGATGAACTCCGGAATTGTCAGCGACGTTTTTTGGCGGAGCGCCAGATAAAAACGAGCGATATCGAGTCCCGTAAGATTGACGCCGTTGTAAATGCCGTGGCGGTTTGGATCTTTTTTATAAAACGTGTCGTGCCACGATTCGAATTCGTGACTAAGCATGAAGTTCAACTCTAAATGCAAATGCGCGCGCGCCTGGTTCAGGCCTTGGCCGGTGTAACCCATCACCGCAATGACTTCGCCGCGATGCACCGCCTGGCCGAGTCGAACTGCGATCGCGTTCAGATGTCCGTATAAACTGTAGTAGCTCGAGCCGTCCCAGCGATGTTCGATCACAATATACTTCCCGTAGTTCGAATACCCCGGGACGAGGTTTGTGTGTACGACTTTGCCGTCGGCAATGGCGCGCACTTCATCGAGCGGCTCGCCGCGCGCGTCGCGCTGGAGAGGCCGAATGTCGATCCCTTCATGGAACCGTCTATAAACAATTCCCGCCGCCGTCTCGACCGGGTCGCGGACAAAACCGTATTGACCGCCTTCCCATGGCGTCGATTTCACCCCCTTGTAATCGCGTTCGATGTATTGGTAAAACGCGGGCCCGCCGCCTGAGAAAAGCGCGTCGTTCGCCGTCGGAAGGACAAGATCGACAATCCCGAAATGATCGGGGCTCGCGAATTCTTTCGGAGTCGCTCTCTCACTCTGCGCCATCATCGAGAATTTCAAGCCGGCGAGCAAGGCGACGACTGCGGCGAGGGGTCGCATCGCCGTTATCGTTTGTGCTCGCCCAGCAAATGCCAATCTTTCTTCATCGATTCGATATCGGCCGCGGTAAGTCCCGAAGCGATGTAGATTTTTCCGTCCGCGACGCGCTTGTCGATTTCGAGTTCGGTGATCGCCCGCCCATTGATGAAGACAAAAAGTAAACCGCCGCGGCGTTCGATGCTCAAAGCATCGAGCGCGATCCGTCCGTGATCATCGAGTTGAAAAAGCGCGCCGTAGTTTCCGTTGCCGGCCGGATAAGGCTGGAAAGCCACGACATCCCGCTCGGAGATCCGCGCCACTTTTTCAATGGCGATATCTTTGCCGGAGAATTGCGCCCGCACGGAAGTGGCGAAAACCGTCGTGTCGCGCGGGTTCGCTTCCGCGTGCAAGCGAAACATGCAATGTGGACCTTTGGCCGCCGCTATCTGCAGCAAAAAAACGAAGGCAAGCGCCGTCACCCAGGGAGTCTTCATGGCCGATTGATAAAGGGTTTGACAGGATTTGCAACGTTTGCTGTTTAACCCGCTCATGAAACACACCGCCACTTGCCTTGCTTTGCTGTTCGTGATTGCGGCACAGACTTTTGGCCAGGAAGCCACTCCCGCCCCGACCGCGAAAAAACGAGGCTGGTTCGGCCGAATTCTCCATCCATTTTCTTCGACCTCGCTTCCGCGATATCAGGACGCAAAGCTGAACGGTCTCGCTCTCGACTTGCTGGTCGCGCCACAAACCGTGAAATTGTCCGAGGTTCGCCAGCTTGAAATAAAATTGACCTTGACCAATCAATCCAAGCGTCCCATCACGCTCGATTTCCCGACCGACCAGCGGATCGAGATTTATTTGAAGAACTCGGCCGACGCGATCCTGACCAAGTGGTCGGATAATCATGCCATCAGCGAAAGTCCTGGGACGGTTTTGGTCAATCCGCAGGAACACGTCGAATACAACGAGACAATCGCGACGCGCGATCTGACTCCGAACAAAGTTTTTGTCGCCGAGGTTTTCTTTCCCAAATATCCAGAACTGCGTATCCGCCAAAAATTTCTGACTGCGCCGTGAGTGAAAAGGTGGAGCGCTCGATCCACCATGAAGCTGTTCTCTGATTATCACACCCATCCGCAGGGACATCGGACGCAGCGCTACACCCAGGCGCTTTTGCAGCCCTGGGTCGATTCGGCCAGAAAAGCCGGACTCGTTGAAATCGCCTTCACCGATCACGATCGTTATCATGACGGAATAGATTTCGATGAGATCGATCGATTGCAGCAAAAGAATGACGATCTAAAAATTCGCGCGGGCATCGAGCTGGACAACGATCCGCAAACTTCGGCCGCGGGGCGAAAGTGGGTGGAGAAAAATTGGGACAAACTCGATTTCGTTCTCGGCTCCGTTCATTTCCTCGAGCGCGACGATCAAATGTTCGACAGCGTTCCGGCAGGCGCGGAGCAATTTGAAGGTCGTAACATCGACAAGTTGTATTCGGATTATTTTCGACGCGTGCGCGAAATCGCTGCCAGCGGACTTGTCGATTGTCTCGCCCATCTCGATCTCATCAAAATTCACGGCCATCGCCCGAACGCGGAAATCGGTTCGATTGCCGATGAAACGCTCGAGTTCATTCGCTCGCGCAATCTTGCGATTGAACTTTCCACCGCGGGCTGGCGCAAACCGGTGAACGAACTTTACCCGGGCGATCGCATCATTGAGCTCGCCACGGCAAAGGCAATCCCATTCACAACCGCGTCCGACGCGCATTCCCACGTGCAGCTCGGCGAAAACTTTTCGCGGCTCGCGGACAAGATGTCGATCTTAGGCGTGCGCAAAGTTTACGTTTACGCGAAACACAAACGCGAACCACAGCATCTTCTGTAGCGTCGCTCTATGAGCGCCGAAATGCGACCCCGAACGCTTTCGGGGCCGCTACAGTCCCAACCCACCGGTGATCTTCGACATCTCCGATTGCGCGAGCGTTTTGCCTTGCTCGATCGCCTGCTTCACGCCATTCAAAACAACTTCCTCGAGAAATTCCACGTCATTCGCATCGACAATCGCCTTGTCGATCTTGATCGAAATCACTTCGCCGGCGCCATTCGCCACCACTGTCACTTTTCCGCCGCCCGCGCTTACTTCGACGGTTTTCTCCTCCAGCTCGGCCTGTGTCTTCGCCATTTGCTCCTGCATCTTTTGCGCCTGTTTCATCAACTTGTTGAGATTCATATGCCGATCTTTGGCTCAGGATTTTATTTCACCTTTGAAAATCTCGAGCGCTTCCTGGATGAGCGGATCATCTTTAAATTCTTCGGCTTTGCGCGGCGGCTGCTCGCGCGAACTCTTGCCCGGCAATCCTTCTTTCGCGCTCAATTTTGCGGTCCAATCGCGGCCACTGACTTCTTTGAGCAGGGTTTCGAGCTGCCGGCGATTGCTTGTCGTGGCCAGCGTTTCAATCGCCGATTTCTCATCCGCCGGATAACCGAGAAGAAAATTCCGGCCCTCTGCCCCAAGCACGGTCAACGAATCAACCAGCGTCCGCAAAAATCCTCGCGCTGGAATCTTCGCGCAAACCTGCTCCCAGGTTTTATTCGGATCGACAATCACATCCGATTTCGAGGCTGTGGATTGCGAAGGCTCTTCGGCAACGCGCGCGGATTCCGATTTCTTGGAGCCCCCGTCGGTCATCGGGGCCGATCCGGCTACAGCCTTTTTTGTTGTAACATCTTTGCCATCACGCAACGCATTTAAATTCTCGATCACTTCATTGAGCGTGACCTGGCTCAAACTTTGGATCGCTTTGATGAGCGCGACTTCGAAATGGAGCTTTTTGTTCGGCGCCCATTTCATGCGGCCTTCGGCTTCGGCAAACTGGTCGATCAACTCGAGCAGGCGATCGGTCTCGATTAATTCCGCCTGCGCCGCGAGCGATTTTTGCGAGTCAAGATCGACATCTTCACTCAGCGCGTCTGGTTTCACTTTGAACACGAGCAGGTCGCGCAGATATGAAATCAGATCGGCCATCAGCCGCATCATGTCTTTGCCGGCTTCGCATTGTTCGTGCAGCAATTGCACCGCCTCGGCCGTGGCCGAGCGCAAAATCTTGTCCGTGAAATGTGCCACCGTTTGTTGGCCGGTGAATCCAAAAACTTTCAGCACATCGGCTTCACTGATTGGATCGCCGCAAAACGCGACGAGCTGATCGAGCATCGATTCCGCGTCGCGCAGTCCGCCTTCCGCGCCGCGCGCGATCGCGTGCGCGGCCGCCGGTTCGAGAGTAAACTTCTCCTTGCCCGCGATGAATTGAAGATGTTGCGCGATCAAATTCGTCGGGATGCGGTGAAGATCGAAGCGCTGGCAGCGGCTCAGGATCGTCGGCAGAACTTTCTGCGGCTCGGTCGTCGCAAAAATGAATTTCACATGCGGCGGCGGCTCCTCCAATGTTTTGAGCAGCGCGTTAAAGGCGGCCGACGAAAGCATGTGCACTTCGTCGATGAGATAAATTTTGTAACGTCCTTTTGCCGGCGCGTAGCGAACGTTATCGCGCAGTTCCCTCACGTCCTCGACGCTGTTGTTGCTCGCGCCGTCGATTTCGATCACGTCGAGGCTGTTCCCGGCGGTTATCTCGCGGCAGTTGTCACACACGCCACAAGGCGTCACCGTTGGCCCGTTCACGCAATTGAGCGCCTTGGCCAGAATGCGCGCAGTCGATGTCTTGCCGATCCCGCGCGGACCGACAAAAAGATAGGCATGCGCCAGACGATTTTGCGCGACCGCATTTTTTAACGTCTGCGAGACATGGCTTTGTCCGACCAGATCGTCGAACGTTTGCGGGCGATACTTCCTTGCGAAAACCTCGTAACTCACGCGAGTAATCTAAATGCGTTGCCAGAAGCACGAAAACAGAAAATCAGTTCAACCGGGCGAAATATGAATAATTCCGCGCAAGATCAGCTCTCCGTCTTGTTTTTGGCCGAAGGCGAACAGCAGCCAGACGCGGTCATGACGCGCCTCACGGACTTCATCGGCAGGGCGCGGGCGAACCTCGATTTCGCCTTTTATGACATGCGCTTCAGTGATGTGCTGAAAAATCACCTCATGGCGGCGTTGCGTGATGCGGCCGGGCGCGGCGCGCAGGTTCGAATTTGCTACGACGGCGACAAGCCGCTCGATCCAAATCTGGCCGCCGGTCAGGATCCGGCGCCGCCGGGCACGAGCGCGTTTGTGCAGTCGCTCGGATTTCCGTGGCGGCGCATTGCCGGGATGAAGTTGATGCATCAAAAATTTATCGTGCGCGATCAAAGCTCAGTGTGGACCGGATCGCTCAACATGACTGATGACGCTTTCACGCTAATGGAAAACAACGTGCTCGAGATCGATTCGCCCGCGCTCGCCCGTTTTTACACGCAAGACTTCGAGCAGCTTTGGGAAAAAGAGAATTTCGACAACACGGGCAACATAAAGACCAACGCGGTGCAACTGGTGTTTGCAGGCCAGCCGGCAACCGCGCGCGTCCTGTTCTCGCCCGGCTGCGGATTGGAAATTGACACCGAAGTCGCAAGGCGCGTCCGTGCGGCGCAGCGGCGTGTGCGCATTTGCAGTTTGCTCATCAACTCGGGCACGCTCATCTCCGCGCTTGTCGATCTTTTGCGCGCTGGTCGAGTCGCCGTGAGCGGTATCTACGATCGCACCCAAATGAGCGACGTTTACCGGCAATGGCAGGAGGTGGCGCAGAATCGCTGGAAAATTCCGGCGCTCCAGGATGTGATTGCGCGCGCGAGACTCGTCGGGAAGAATTCAACGCCCTACAGTCCGACCGGCCGGCACGATTACATGCACAACAAGATTCTTGTGGTCGACGACACTGTCATTACCGGTTCATATAATTTTTCGCGCAGCGCGCAGTTCAACGCCGAAAACATTTTGTTCATCGAAAGCGCGCCGCTGGCCGAAGCGTACAGTATTTACATCGACCATTTGATGCAGAAATATCGAGGCCACGCATGATTCCGAAAAGTTTCCGCGCGCTCTCGCTCCTGCTCTCAATCGTGCTCGTAATCGATTCGCACGCGCGCGAGCCGCAAAAATCTTCGCCCGCAAGATCGACAATTGAAAATAAAATCGTTCGCGCGCGCGAGCTCGGGATTCCGTTTGACGGAACGCCGGACAAATTCAACGCCATCACCGACGTTGCTGGCGTCGGGGTTGGCTACACCACGTTGATCGAAGGCGAAGGCAAATTGGTTGTTGGCCAGGGTCCAGTGCGCACCGGCGTGACTGCGATCTTTCCGCGCGGACACGCGTCAAACGATCCGGTTTATGCCGCCGTCTTTTCGCTCAACGGCAACGGCGAGATGACCGGCACGGCCTGGGTCGAAGAAAGCGGATTTCTCGAAGGCCCGATCGTGCTCACGAACACGCACAGCGTCGGCGTCGCGCGCGATGCGGTTATCGCCTGGCGCAATGCACACGGTAGCGCGGACGCCGCAGGTTTTTCATGGAGCTTGCCTGTTGTCGCTGAAACCTGGGACGGCTGGCTCAACGATTTGAACGGCTTTCACGTGAAACCGGAGCACGTCTTTCATGCTCTCGATAGCGCTCAAGGCGGCGCGATCGAGGAAGGCAGCGTAGGCGGCGGCACCGGAATGATCTGCTATGAATTCAAAGGTGGAAACGGGACGGCTTCGCGCAAGATCGACATGAAAGATAAAAACGGAACCGTTCGCACTTTCACCGTCGGAGTATTTCTGCAGGCAAATTTTGGACGCCGACCGCAGCTGACAATCGCAGGAGTTCCGATCGGCAAAGAAATTCCAGGCGAAGTTTATAAAAGAGAAACAGGCTCATGCATCGCGGTTGTCGCGACCGACGCGCCCTTGTTGCCACATCAACTGAAGCGGCTCGCGCGTCGCGTTTCACTCGGGCTCGCACGGACCGGCAGCATTTCCGGAAACGGCTCCGGCGATTTGTTCATCGCGTTTTCAACGGCCAATGCCGGCGCTTCGGATTCCGAGCAGCTTACGCATTCGGTCGAAACAATTCCGAACGATCTGATGGATCCGATTTTCGCCGCGACGGTCCAAGCAACCGAGGAAGCCGTCGTCAATGCTTTGATCGACAATCAAAGCATGACTGGTCGCGACAATCATCATGTCGATGCGATCCCGCACGATCGTTTGCGCAAGGTCATGAAAAAATATAATCGACTCCAACCGGGTCGGGCACCAAAGTAGCTTTCACTAACCGAAGGACGCCAATCCATGCAGATGTTTTCATCCCGAAGAAACGAACCAGTCAAGCCGGCAATCGAACCGGAAGAGCCGGCGGCCACGCCCGAGCCGTCGAATCGCGCGACTCCGGCGCCGCAATCGGGCGGGCTTCTGTCGAGCAGCGTCTCCATTAAAGGAACGGTCAAGTTTCGAAACGAACTACTGATTGACGGCGAGGTGGAAGGCAAAATTGATTCCACCGGCCGGCTAACGATTGGGAAGAATGCCCGCATTCGCGGAGAGATCAGGACGAAATCGGTCATCGTTGAGGGAACCGTGGACGGTAACGTCACGGCTCGGGAACGTTGCGAACTCCGGGCTGGCTGCACGATGCGCGGCGATATCGAAGCGCCTCGGTTGGTCGTAGATGATGCGGCGACTTTCATCGGCAGCGCCAAGATCGCCACACAGGCGAATCGCCCAGCCTGATCGCGCGCTTCTTTGGCTCTGCGATGAGCCGCGAGAGAGCCGATCAAAAAACGGCCGACTGCCGTAGACATCGAAACGTTCACGCATGCCTTGCCGTCTCTCCGACAGACTGATCATTAGAGCCGCCGACGGGATTGCCTGCGCGGCTGACGCGGAGGCGCGTCCGTCCTGCTCGCGAGACGCCCGTTTTAAGTCAGATGAAAGAGAGCGATGAACGAGAATGAGATGATAGGTGTATATAGATTGATCATTGGGCCGTTACTTCCGTATGGAGAGACTTCGGCGCGTTTACCGTCGCTTTTTGCGGCGTAGAGCTCGGTCGATATCTTCGAGATGGACCTGCAATTGTTGTTTCAAATGCCGGCGCGCTGATTTTTTGATTGCGCGTCGTTCCGCCGCGACTGCTTGCTTGTCCGCTTGCCGTTCTTTCCGTGTGCGATTGTCGATCTTGCCCGGTAAGTGCGAGATCTTCGGTCGTTGCCCGCCGACTTTCCGTTCGTCAGGTTTTGCGTACGGATCCATTTGCGCAATTTATCACTAGACCCCCGCCGTCGAACTCGTTTTCGCGGCTGTTGATCACCCGGAGAAGTGATAGTTTACATCGCAGATCGGGATGAAAACTACGTTGATATGCCTGGCTCTCTGGCTGGTATGCGCGGCTACGGTCGTCGCGGTGGAGAAGGTTTCGCTTATCAAAATCGATGGAGCGATTGGTCCGGCGACGGCGAGTTACATTTCGCGAAGTATCGATGAAGCCCGGACGCAGAACGCGCAATGTCTGGTTATTCAACTTAATACGCCGGGCGGTTTGCTCGATTCGACGCAATCGATCGTGCAAAGCTTTTTAGGGTCGACTGTGCCAGTAGTGGTTTATGTCGCTCCAACGGGCGCGACCGCGACCAGCGCCGGTTGTTTCATTACCATTGCCGCGAGCGTTGCGGCGATGGCGCCGGCGACGACCATTGGTGCGGCGCACCCGGTTACGCTGGGCGGTAATCCGACCGGCGGCGAACAGAAGCCCGACGACACCATGAAGCAAAAGCTCGAGAATTTCTCCGTAAGCTACATCGAAGCGATCGCGGCCAGGCGCCATCGCAATATCGATTGGGCCAAATCCGCGGTGCGCGAGAGTGCGTCCATCAGCGCGGACAAAGCGCTCGAGTTAAAAGTTGTCGATCTTATCGCTGTCGATCTAACGGAGTTGCTTAAGCAACTAAACGGTCGTGTGATCGATGGCAAAACGCTCAAGACCGCAGGCGCAGAGATCTCCGAAATCAAAATGTCGCCGTCCGAACGCGTCTTCCAAAGACTCTGGCGGCCTGAGGTCATGTTCGTTCTCATGCTCATCGCGATTTACGGAATCATCGGTGAACTGACCACGCCCGGCGCGATCCTGCCCGGCGTGGTGGGCGTGATCGCGTTGATCCTTGCCCTCTATCTGGCGGCGATCCTGCCGGTCAATGTGACGGGACTTGCGTTGATCGCGCTCGCACTCATGCTCTTCATCTTTGACGTCTATGCGCCCACGCACGGTGTTCTGACCATGGGCGGAGTCATTTCGTTTCTGATCGGCTCGCTCATGCTCTTCAACCGTGCTGATCCACTGTTTCGTTTATCGCTCAGCTACATCATTCCGGCCACGCTCGTGACTGCGGCATTTTTTGTTTTCGTGATCGGAAAAGGTTTGCGCGCGCAGCTCTTGCCGGTCAAGGCTGGAGCGGAAACGATGATTGGAAAAACCGTGGCCACATTGACGCCCATCGACTCGCGCGGCGGCAGGATTTTCATCGAAGGCGAGTATTGGAACGCAGTCAGCGATAGACCGATCGAAAAAGGCGAAGTAGTGGAGATCGCAGCGGTGCAAGGATTAACTTTAAAAGTAAAAACCAAAGGACAATAAAGCCATGCCACTCGAAGGACCGTTGAAGTTTATTAGTTGGATCATCCCCCTCGTCATCCTCGCCGTGATCATTCTGCCGCAGGCGATCCGCATTTTGCGCGAATACGAGCGGGGAGTGATTTTCCGACTTGGAAAATTACTCGGCGCGAAAGGGCCGGGACTGATTTTCCTTATCCCGATCGTCGATCGCATGGTGCGAATGGATTTGCGCGTCGTCACCATCAGCGTCGAGAAGCAGGAGGTGATGACGCGCGACAACGTGCCGGTCACGGTCGATGCGGTTGTCTATTTTCGCGTGGTCGATCCGCAAGCCGCGGTCGTGAAAGTGGAGAACTTTCTCAAAGCCACCTCGCTGATGTCGCAGACGACGCTGCGCAGCGTGCTCGGCCAGGCCCCCTTGGATGACCTGCTTTCGCAACGCGAGTCGATCAACCTGAAGTTGCAGGAGATCATCGACCGGCAAACCGAACCGTGGGGCGTGAAAGTCACGGCGGTCGAGGTAAAAGACGTGGCGCTGCCCGACACGATGAAGCGCGCCATGGCCAAGCAGGCCGAAGCCGAGCGCGAGCGCCGCGCAAAGATCGTCAACGCCGAGGGCGAATTTCAAGCCGCGGAAAAAATGGTGCAGGCCGCCGCCATGATGAGCAAGGAACCGATTGCGCTGCAACTACGCTTCCTCCAAACCATGCGCGAGATTTCCAGCGAGCATAACACGACGACGTTCCTCCCGGTGCCGATCGATCTCTTCACGCCCTTAATTAAGAAGAGCGAACCATCCAAACCGTAGGCTCTTCGATCTTGTGCGCGCAAAACGCACGCCTCTACAAAGAGGATTACTTCAGCGTAATTTCGCGCATGGTTTTGGTGCCGAGGATTTCGCGGATGTCGAGTCGTTTCACCGCAGTGGCGCGGCGTTGTTCTTCCGGGCCCATCACTTTCTCAATGATCGGGTCCATCTTGTCGCGCAAACTGTCCAGCGCAGCCATGTTCGGATATTGCACCATGATGAGGATGCTGAAGTCCTGCGGACCCATCGCGTCGCCATTCAGGATTTTGTAATCGAGAATGATTTTTTGCTTTTTTTCCTCTTCGTAAACCGGCTTCACTGTGCCGCTGATGGATTTGAGATAATCATCGCTCAGTCCGGCTTTGGTCTTGATCATGGTGAGGACCCAAACAGTGCCTTCGGTGTACGGAGCATTGCTGCCGCGCGTTGTCGCCGTCGTGGTTGTGCTGGTCGGGCTCGTTTGCGCCAGGCAAAACCCGGTGATGCCGAGAGATAACGTGGCGACAAAAAATATTTTCGTTTTCATCATACGCGCAGCTTGATCGGTGAGCGTTCCGCACGCGAGAAGATTTTTGGACAGGATAAAGAAGATTTAATTGATTTTGTGAATCAAATTATGCAGTGAATGCTCTCTATCTTGATTATGAAAAAGAAGTTGTACGTCGTAGTCGCGGTGGCGGTGCTTGGTTTTATGTCAAGGGTGCTGGTTGCGCAATCGACCAAGCCGATGATGAAAGCAATCGTCGTCCATGAGTATGGCGGCCCGGAAGTTTTGAAATACGAAGATGTGCCGCGCCCGTTACCGAAGGAGAACGAAATTTTGGTCAAGGTGATCGCTGCCGGTGTGAACCCGGTGGATTCGGCGGCTCGCTCTCAAAAATTCGCGCAGTTTCTAAACATCAAATTGCCGGCAATTCCGGGATACGATATTGCGGGAGTGGTCGAGAAGACCGGCGCGACCGTCACGAAGTTCAAAGCGGGCGACCCGGTGTACGCATACATCGCGTTGGACAAAGGAGGGGGTTATGCCGAGTACGCGCTTGCAACTGAAAAGGCGACATCGCCCAAGCCAAAGTCTCTCAACTACGCGGCGGCTGCGGCGGTGCCGCTCGTCTCGTTGACGGCGTGGCAAGCGCTCGTCGACACTGCGAAACTAAGCGCGGGCCAGACCGTGCTTATTCATGGCGGCTCGGGCGGCGTGGGAAGTTTTGCGATTCAAATCGCGAAAGCGCGAGGCGCGAAAGTGTTCGCGACAGCGTCGACGCCAAATCAAGATTTGCTCAAGCAACTCGGCGCAGACGTGGCGATCGATTACACGAAACAAAAATTCGAGGACGTCGCGAAGGATGTCGATGTGGTGCTCGATTCGGTCGGAAAAGACACGCTCGCCCGTTCCTACGGGATCGTGAAGAAGGGCGGCATTATCGTGTCGCTAGTGGCACGACCCGATCAGGCGGAGCTCGACAAGCACGGGATTCGCGGTGCGCCGCTTGGCGTAGAGCCGAACTCTGATGAACTGGCCGAGATAACAAAGTTAATCGACGAGAGAAAGATCAAGGTGATCGTCTCGCAAACGTTGCCGCTGGCGGAAGCGGCCAAGGCACAGACACAGGCCGATACCCATCACACGCGCGGCAAGATCGTTCTCAAGGTGGCGGAGGAACCGAAGTAGCCAGAAGGCAGAGGCCAGACGTCAGAGATTAGAGATTAGAGATCAGATGCGTCTGGTTCAACATTTCAACCCTTCGACGATTCAACGCCGAGCAAAGCGAGCATGAGTTGGGAAGCGATCAACGCGGTCTCGCAAGTGGTTAGCTCGATCGCGGTCGTCTTGTCGGTGCTGTATCTCGGCATTCAAGTGCACCGGAGCACGCGCGTGGCGAAGCTCGCCACGCAAGACGCCGCCGCCACGGCCCTGCGCGATGTGACCAAGCCCTTCATGGAGAACGCGGAGTTGGAACGAATCTGGCGAGTAGGTCTGCAAGATCTCAGCGCACTCTCCGCCCAAGATCAGGCGCGTTTCTTTCACGCAACTTACCAATTCTTGAAAGCGTTCGAAACGATTCATTTTCATTATGTTTATGGACTCATGGACAGGGAGCTCTGGGAAGGTTGGCGCGGGCTCCTTCTACATTATATCGCTGCGCCCGGAATCGCTCATTACTGGAAACTTCGTCCGGAAGTTTTTTCCACGCGCTTTCGGAAATTCGTTAACGCGCTCCAACCTCCGACCGAGCATTACACAGTTGGTAACCTCGTGGGGGAGGAGAGAAAGTAGCAAGATGCCGCTTCTACTTTGTCATGGGACTCAGCGGTTCGGCTAAGCGCGGTCGTGTTTGCCCGTTGCGCGGTCGCAGTGGTTTTGGAGGATAACCCGGCACGAGGCAGCGCCTTCGCGGGCGTCTCGGCGGTGATTGAGTCATTCCGAATGCTGACGCACGCGTCGCTCGGATCTTTGCCGGCAAAGCGGCGTTCGCATTCCTGTTTCGCTGATTCAAATAACCGGCGATACCTATTGTCGATCGAACGCTGTAACCCCTCGACCAGCTCGTATTTAAGCATCTGATCTTGAATCGCTCTGCCGTCGCCCTGCCGCCCCGTATTCATGATCATCCATGGATAAGCAGGAATTACGCCGAAACAGAGGTCAGAGATCAGATGTCGGAGGTCAGCGGCGGAATTCGTGCTTTGTCCCGGATAAGTGACCGACGTGGGTAGCTGCTCCGGCTAAAAATCCGCGCAATCCGCGGTTAGAAGGTTTGCCGCTGAGACGGCGGCCTCTACAACCGGTCAATCATCACTTTTCACTCGTCACCTTTTGTATTGACGTCGCATCGTCGAGCAAAATCCATTCGATGATTGAAACAGGCAGGCTGCCGTTCTTGATCAGATCATCGTGAAATTGGCCGAGCCGGAATTTGTCACCTTGTCGATCTTTGTAACGGCCAAGTAGATTCATGATCTGCCACTTGCCGACGATATAACTGATCTTTTGCGTAGGACTCGAGGCCGCGCCGGCTGCTTCGCCTTCCGCCGCTTCGCGATCAAGACCGCCGGCTTCCATGAAATATTTCACTGCTTGCTCGAAGCTCCATCGGCCGGTGTGCAGGTTCACGTCCACGCCGATCCGCGCCGCGCGATAACGCGACAAGCGAAGAATTTGCCCCTGGGCCGCGGAGTTGTTTGGATACAAGCCGGTACGCATTAACATTTCCTCGCCGTAAAGCGCCCAGCCTTCGACAAACACGCCGTCCTGATGCTGACGGCGAATTTCTTCGCTCAAGTGGTTCGCGATCGAGAGCTGCAAAAAATGTCCGGGAATACCTTCATGTCCGAGGATGGGCCGCGGGTCTTCGATCGCGGCGCGAATATAAAAGTTCTTCGATTGCGGATTGTACGTCGGGATGAAATAAAAACCGGTCGGGTCCTTGTCGTAAACGCCGGGCGGATTCATGAAACCGCCGGGACTGGTTGGTTTGAATGCCTCCGGCAACTGCCGGATTTGAAACGCGCCAAGATATTCGGGCAACGTGACCAGATTGTGTTCTTTCAGGAAATTAATCATCTCCTGCTCGCGACTTTCGTAGGCTTTCAAGAACGCGGCCTGGTCGGGCGGAATGTTCGCGCTACGTGCCGGATCGGGATCGGCTAGTTTCGGGTCGGGGAGAAGCGCTTCGAGCGCGCGATAACGCGCCAGCTCCGCGCGTCCGATCATTTCGACTTCCGCGCCGGTGAGCGGCAGGAGTAGGACATGCTTGAGGTAATAATTGTAATTCGCTTCGCCCATCGGCGCGAAGTCCACCATCTTTGGCAATCGTTTCTCCAGTTCATCGGCGTAAACATGCAAAGCGACGAGCGCCGCATCGCGCGCTTTCACGAGTTCGTCGTGCTCGTTAGGCGCAAGATCGACATCGAGCGCCATCAAACTGTTGTTCAGGAGCGGATCAATCGAGCGCGCCGATTGAATGGCGAGCTGCGCGTAAAGTTTTACCGGATTTTGCAAATTGCTCAGGCTCTGCTTCAGCATCGCCGGCATTTGCTGTAACCGCGCCGCCGCCGCTACAGCGCGCTTGCGCGTCGCGTCGTATTCCTTTTTCAGCAGCGAAAAAATGCCGTTCACGCATTCGCCGACGTAAACCTGCGGATTCGTCCGCTCGAATTTGAGCACGCGGTCCTGAAAATCGACGTCCTCCAGTTGCGCGCGAAAAAGAATCGCGTCGATGCGATCGTCCTTCGGC
>CATPAW010000173.1 GCA_955652255.1 uncultured Chthoniobacterales bacterium
AAACGGCTCCACAAATTGAAAGAAACATTTCGCAGCTCGGATTCAAACTCGCAGACGTGAAAGTCCTGCTTAACAGCCATGCTCATTTTGATCACGCCGGTGGCCTGGCCGAATTAAAAAAGAAGACTGGCGCCAGATTCATTGCCAGCGCCCGAGACGCTAAGCTACTGCGCGCGGGCGGCCATGGCGACTTTCGCTTTGGCGACACGCTCAGCTTTCCGCCGGTCGAGGTTGATCAGATCATTGGCGACGGAGAATCGGTTGCGCTCGGCGATCAAAAACTTATTGCCTGGATGACGCCCGGTCACACCAAAGGCAACACGACCTGGGCAACAAAAATTTCTGATGGCACAAGATCGTACGATGTCGCTTTCGTAGGATCCCCGACCGCGCTCGATTATCGATTGATCGGAAAGGAAAGCTATCCGGGCATCGCGGCTGATTTTGAGAAAACTTTTGCTGTTTTGAAAAAGTTGCCATGCGACATCTTCCTGTCCGATCACGGATCGTTCTTCGCCTTTCAACAAAAGCGCGAGCGTCTCGCCCGCGGTGAAAAACCAAACCCATTCATCGATCCCGACGGCTACAAGCGTTTCGTAGTTCAGTACGAGAAAGAGTTTCATCAGAAACTGGAGGCCCAGAAAAAGGGCGCCGCTTTATCCTCGCCGATGCCAGAATGATTGCGTCTCGCGGTCGGATGTTTAAGGTGAAATTATGAAGAAAATCATCTCCACTTCCGACGCGCCCGCGGCCCTCGGCCCGTATTCTCAGGCGGTGCGAGTTGGATCGACCATTTATTGCGCCGGGCAAATTCCGCTCGACCCCAAGACCGGACAGATCGTCGCCGGCGGCATCGACCCGCAAACCCGCCGCGTTCTCGACAATATCACGGCCGTCTTGAAAGCCGAAGGACTGACTTTCGAGAACATCGCGAAGACAACCATTTTTCTGGTCGATCTCGCCGATTTCCAAACCGTGAACGAAATTTACGGTTCGTATTTCAACCAAGCTCCTCCTGCGCGTTCGACTGTGCAGGTGGCCGCGTTGCCAAAAGGCGCACGCGTGGAAATTGAAGCGATAGCGGTTGCCGGCAACGGCAGTTCGTCAACCGAAGTCGCAGCTGACACTTCAGGCTAATATTTGATCATGGCAAGACCGACATCTTGATGAGCGAAGACCTGCTCGCCTTGTTTCGAAAAACAGGCGCCCTTCTCGACGGCCATTTTGTTTTGCGCTCGGGATTGCACAGCCGCCAGTACTTTCAATGCGCGATTCTTCTTCAATACACTGACGTCGCTGCGCGCGTCTGCGGCATGCTCGCCGTAAAATTGCGCGGCTTTGATTCCGATTCGGTCATCTCCCCTGCCCTCGGCGGAATCATTGTCGGCCAGGAAGTTGGGCGTTCATTAGGCAAACGCCACATCTTCACTGAAAAAGAGGACGGCAAATTAGCGTTGCGTCGTGGATTCAAGATCGACCAGGGCGAAAAATTTGTCGTGGTAGAAGATGTTGTTACCCGTGGCGGCCGCGTTCAGGAAACGATCGACATCGTCCGCACGCGCGGCGGAACGGTCGCCGCCGTGGGCGTCATCGTCGATCGTAGCGGCAAAACCAAACCGGATTTTGGTTGTCCATTTGTGAGTTTGGTCGAAATGAACGTGGAAAATTTTGCCGCGGATAAATTACCAGCTGATCTCGCTAAAATTCCCGCCGTAAAACCTGGAAGCAAATGATCGATCGAAAATCGGAACCGCAATCAGCCGCTGCCGCGACAGTGCGCACGAAACCTCGCGGACTCATCTCGGATTTTTGTCATTCATCGGTCGGCCGAAAGATGATCGTCGCCTTCACAGGCGTAATTCTGATTCTTTTCGTCATCGGGCATCTCTTGGGCAACCTGCAAATTTTTCTCGGCCCCGAGTGGATCAACGCCTACTCGCAGCATCTGCGCGATTTAGGTCCTCTGCTTTGGCTCATCCGTGCGTTTCTACTGATCGCGGTGATTTTGCATATCTATTTCACGATTTTGCTCGCGATCGAAAATCGCCGGGCGCGTCCCGAGCGGTACATCGACCGGCAATACGTGAAGGCTAGTTGGGCTTCGCGTCACATGGTCGTCAGTGGATTGGTTGTGCTCGCGTTCATCATTTTTCACTTGCTCCACTTCACCGCGCGGAAATTCAATCCGCAATTCCCGCTCCTGAAGCTCGACCCGCTTAATCGCTACGACGTCTATTCGATGATGGTCTACGGATTCCAAAACGTCTATGTGTCGACCTTTTATCTTGTCGGTCTATTCCTCTTCACCCTTCATCTGACTCACGGCTCATCGAGCTTCTTGCAATCGCTGGGCCTGAATAATCAGCGGCTGACGCCGCGGCTCGCCATCGGCGGACGAATTTTCGCCTGGCTGCTTTTCATCGGCTACACCTCGATTCCTGTCGCCGTCTTGCTCGGATTCATCAAACCGGCCCAACAATTATGACCGGTAATTTGGAGGCGCGCATTCCGTCCGGCCCGCTCGATCGCAAGTGGACGAGTCACAAAGACCATTCGCGTCTCGTTAGTCCAAACAATCGCCGCAAATTCGAGATCATCATCGTCGGCTCGGGTCTGGCCGGAGGTTCCGCCGCAGCCACGTTGGGCGAGCTCGGCTATCGAGTGAAGTGTTTTTGTTTCCAGGATTCTGCACGCCGCGCGCATTCAATCGCCGCTCAGGGCGGCATCAACGCCGCAAAAAATTATCAAAACGACGGCGATAGCGTTTACCGTCTTTTCTACGACACGATCAAGGGTGGCGATTTCCGTTCGCGCGAAGCCAACGTTTATCGGCTCGCTGAAGTCAGC
>CATPAW010000174.1 GCA_955652255.1 uncultured Chthoniobacterales bacterium
CAAAGCGTTGTTTGAAGCTTTGGAAAGGGAACAGGACGCGCGAGGCAATTTATAAAGAGAGGAAAGATCGACATGCCATATTATCAAAAACTCGGACAGATCCCGCGGAAACATCACATCTGGTTTCATCGCAACGGCGCGGCGCCGACCTACAAAAACGAAGGCATCGCCTACGAACACGTCATCACGACGGAAGGTTTCAACGAAGCTTACTCGATCATGTATCACCTGCGCCCGCCCACGCGCGTACGGAGCGTGAAGCTGTTAAAGTGTGAAGAGCTGAAAAAGGTGACCGACAGTCCATTGCGTCATCATCATTTAAAGACGGCGCAAATTCCGCGCCGTGGCGATGTTTACACCGGTCGCATCCCGATCTTGTTTAACCAGGACATGACCGCGTATCGCGCGCGGCCGGAAAAAGCGTACAGCGATTTCGAATATTACCGGAACGGCGGCGCGGACGAAATCATCTTTATTTTTCACGGTGGCGGTACCCTTGAATCGGTTTTCGGAAAGCAACGTTATCGCGCTGAAGATTACATCGTCATTCCGCGCGGTATCACTTACCGGCTCGTTCCCGACAAGGTTGAAGAAGAAGATTATCTCGTGCTCGAATCAACCGGCCCGGTGCGAATACCGAAACGTTACTTGAACAGCGAGGGCCAAATAAAGATGGGCTCGCCATATTCGGAGCGGGATTTTCACGGACCGGCGGAGCTGAATCCTACGGACAAAGAACAAGACGTTGAGATTTTGGTGAAGGACGGGCCGCGCTGGACGTGCGTGACGATGGCACATCATCCCTTCGATGTTGTTGGCTGGGATGGCTACGTTTATCCATTCACCTTCAACGCGCAGGACTTCGAGCCGATCACCGGCACGGTCCATCAACCGCCGCCCATTCATCAGACGTTCGAGATTCGCGGTTACGTCGTTTGCACTTTCGCGCCCCGCTTTCTCGATACGCATCCGGAAGCGGTCAAGATTCCGTGGGTGCACGACAACGTCGAGGCCGACGAAGTTTTGTTTTATGTGCGCGGGAATTTTGGATCGCGTCGCGGCATCGAGCCGGCGTCGATTACATTGCATCCACGCGGGATTCCGCACGGACCGCACCCGGGCACGATCATGGCGAGCAAAAACGCGACACGCACGGAGGAACTCGCGGTCATGTTCGATACGCAGCACACACTCGAGTTGACGGAACAGGCGCTCAAACTTGACGACGAGAAATATCCGCAGAGTTGGCTCGATTAGGAATTGTCGATCTTGCGCACATCGAATTCTGAAATTGAAACTGAGGATCGGCTAGCGCGCTACGCCGAGCCATTGCCGCCGGGTCAGATCGGCAGGCTAACGAAAATCTATCGCGATTTGCTCGATGCGATCGGGGAAGATTCCTCGCGCCAAGGATTGTTAAAGACACCGGCCCGTGCCGCGCGCGCATTGGAATTTCTCACGCAAGGTTACCGCCAAAGCGTGGAGGAGATCGTGAACGACGCGATCTTCGATTCCGACGCGAGCGAAATCATTCTCGTCAAAGACATCGAGCTTTACTCGTTGTGCGAACATCATCTGCTTCCGTTCATCGGCCGCGCCCACGTCGCTTATATTCCAAACGGAAAAGTCGTCGGGCTCTCGAAAGTAGCGCGCATTGTCGATATCTTCGCGCGCCGTTTGCAGATTCAGGAAAATCTTACCACGCAGATCGCCGAGTCGCTCATGACTTGTCTCGAACCGAACGGCGTCGCCGTTGTGGTGGAAGCAAAACATCTCTGCATGATGATGCGCGGGGTCGAGAAACAGAACTCGATCATGAAAACGTCCTGCCTCCTCGGCTCGTTCAAAGATGATGCGCGCACCCGTTCGGAATTTCTCTCGCTCCTTAAGGAATAGCGCGGCGTCGTCATGTTCCTGACGGTCAGCAAACGCCTCGAATTTTCCGCTTCGCGCCGCTTGTTTGTTCCGCGCTGGACCGACAGCGAAAATGCGGTCGCTTTTGGTCCCGAGACCGAGGCGCTTCACGGCACCGGCCGCAACTACACCGCGTATTTTGTCTTTACCGGCCCGGTGAATCCAGGCAACGGAATGCTTATTAATATCAGCGAGATTAAGGAGAGCGCCGGCAAAATTGTCCACGACCATTTCGATCATAAGTTTTTGAATGAGGACAATCCCGCGTTCCGCGAGCAGCCGCCGACGCCGGAAAATATTTCACAGCAACTCTATCTCGATGTTGCACCATTGTTTTCCGAGGTCGAGGCAAAGCTCGCCGCTTGTCATCTCACTGAATCGCCTCAGCGGAGCGCCACATTTTATTCCGATGGCGCGTGTGAAGGAAATTATTGGTTCGAATTTTCCGCGGCGCGTCAAACCATGTCGCCGCATCTTGGCGAGGAGGAAAATCGGCGGCTCTTCGGTGAGGCGGCATCAATTCATGGGCACAATTATCGTGTCCGCCTCACTTTCCGCGCGGAAACAGGACCTGGCGACAGCCCGCTTGTTCGTTTCGACAAGATCGATAATTGCATTCAATCGCTGCGGTCGGAGCTCGATCACCAGTATCTGAACAAGGAGGTTGCCGGTTTGAAAGACCGTCCCATCACGACCGAAAGTCTCGCCGGTTACATTTACGAGCGCGTCAACGCGCTCGTGCCGTTGCCTCGCGTGCGCTTGCACGAGCGCGACGATTTCTTCGCCGAAGTATGGGGCGACGAAAGCATTTTTCTTGGAATGCAGATGCCGTTCAGCGCCGCCCATCGCCTCCAGACTGCTTCGCTTTCTGATTCGGAAAACGCAGAGTTGTATGGCCGGTGCAATAACCCGCTTGGTCATGGTCACGGCTATCTCACCGAGACAACGATTGGCGGAGAATACGATATGCGAAGCGGCACGCTCTACGATTTCTCGGCGCTCAAACGCGCAATCGAAGAATCGCTGCGGCCCTGGCAAGATCGACATCTCGACCTCGACGTCGACGATTTTCGGGAAAGGCCTTCGACCGGTGAAAATATTGTGCGCGCGCTCTGGCCGAAGATCGACAATCGCCTCAATCATCAATTGGTGCGGCTGCGCTTGTGGGAAACAGCGAACAATCGGTTTACGTTGCGAAGACTGTAGCGGCGCTCTATGAGCGCCGAAATTAGCAAGGTAGGCGGTCGCAGACCGCCGCTACAGCATAAACCATGAAACGCTACTTGATCACCGGCGCGAGTCGCGGGATCGGTCGCGCCATTGCGGAACAGCTGGCCGCGCCAGACGTCACACTGCTCTTGCATGGACGCGATACAGTTGCGCTGGCTGAGACTTGTAAATCGGTGAAGTCGGGTTGTGCGCGCGTCATTCCACTCATTCATGATCTCGCTCTTTCAACGGGAGTTTCAGACTTGATCGCTGAAGTTGGCGACGAACCTCTCGATCTTCTGGTCAATAACGCGGGCATCGCGGTCGTGAAACCATTCGGCGAGATCACACGGATCGAATGGGAACAAACGCTCGGCGTGAACGTGACGGCGCCGTTTCTTTTGATGCAGCGCTTCGCGCCGGACATGCCACCGGGTTCGAGCATCGTCAACGTTCTCTCGATCGCGGCGAAAACCGGTTTCGCCGGCTGGAGCGCGTATTGCATGGGCAAATTTGCGCTCGAAGGATTTTCGCAATCGGTGCGCGCCGAGCTGCGTGATCGCAAAATTCGCATGATCAACATTTACCCCGCCGCGACCGACACAGATATTTGGAACGCAGTGGAAGGCGATTGGCCACGCGATCGAATGATCTCGGCGAACGATGTGGCCGCCGCGGTCGCTTTTGCTCTTGCCCAGCCGCCCGAGGTTCTCGTCGAAAATATCACGCTCGGCAATCTAGGCGGCGATTTGTAAAGTTCGCGTCAACCAGCACACATGATCAAAGGCAGCGACATTACCATCAATGTGATCGCGTCGATCATTGCGTCGCTCATTCTGCTCGCGATCGGTTTTCTTTGGGGAAAATACAAGGAGCGGCGCAAGTTTGGCCGCAATCTGGAGGAGTACGATTTTTATCCGTACACGATTAATCGCGACAATGTGCCGGAGTTTAATCTGAAAGATTTCCGGCTTGGCATGCATTATTTTTTGAAGAACAACGATTACACCGCCGCGCGACAATTGATTTTCATCGGCGAACAAAACAACGTGCGCGCGCAGCTTGAGCCGGCGGAGCAAAAAGTTTACGCAAAACTATTCGACAAATACGAAGGCCGGAAGATCGCTGACGATACGACAGAGTATTTGGAGAATTATGTGCGCATCGTTCGGCTCATCGGCAAATCATTCCCGAATACCGGAATCGAGATTTTACTGCACAACTTGGCCGATCCGTCCCATTCGCTTATCGCACTCGAGAACGACGTGACCGGCCGGCATCTGCGCGACGGTACGACTAGCCTGCTCATCGATTTGAAAAAGCGGCAGATGCAACATGAGGATAAACTGAATTACGAGCTCAATATCGGCGCCCGGAAATTCAAATGCACGACGATCCCGATCCTGCGAAAGGAATTCGGCGTCGTCGGCGCGATCTGCATCAATGTCGATACGAATTATCTCATCGGTGACGTGATGCAGAACAAAGAGCGGATCGAGGCGTTTTTTAAGAACCTCTGCCGCACGGACATGCAGCTCGATGAAAATATCCTAAGCAAAGACGAGTTCGCCAAAGCGCAGAAGGGCAAACGCCATTTCAAAGACGAAGCGTTTTAATCACGGCACAGGCCTCTTGGCTAGCCTCTTTGTAACTATGCAACGTTTTGTTCACGTCCTCACCGGCGCATTGGCACTAGTCGCGATGATCACACCCCTTGCACACGCAGAGCCGCCGCCGAACCCCCACACCATCCTCGCGGAAGTGGGCAAGGTCGCTTCCGCCAACGGAATCGACCAGGCGAAGGCAGTGGAGATCGGCGGCATTCGCCAGTGGATCACCGTGCGCGGACGCGATCGACACAATCCAATCCTGTTGGTGCTCCACGGTGGCCCCGCCGCGCCGGATCTGCCTAACCGTTATCTATTCGAGGGACCTTGGACCGACTATTTCAACGTTGTCCAGTGGGATCAGCGGGGGGCTGGCAAAACTTACGAACTGAATGCTCCAGAAACGGTCGCACCTACCATGCATGCCGATCGGATGGTGCAGGATGCAGAGGAGCTAGTCGGCTATCTACGCAAGACGTACGGCAGCAAGAAGATTTTTGCGCTAGGCCATTCATGGGGCACGATACTCGGTCTCAAGCTGGCGGAGCGTCGGCCCGACTGGCTTTACGCCTACATCGGCGTCGGCCAGATCATCAACATGCGTGAGGGCGAGCGGATCGACTACGATTGGGTGCTGAACACGGCGCGCAAAGCGGGCGATGGCCTGGCGGTGAAAGAGCTCGAGGGCATCGCACCATATCCCGAACCGAATGGTACGTTGCCGTTTGAAAAGGTAAACGTAGAGCGGAAGTGGTCTGTGCATTACGGCGGGCTGACACACGGGCGCCACAGCTATGACTACTGGGAAAACGCGGAGAAGCTCTCCCCGGATTATTCCGACACGGACTTCAAGGCAATCGATGCAGGGAGTGCCTTCTCGCTGCCCAAGCTTCTGCCCGAAATGGCGGTGACCGATTTCAGCAGCCTCACACGGCTAGGCTGCCCAGTTTTGATCTTCGCCGGCCGCTACGACTACACCACGCCATCGGAGCCGGTGCGGCGCTGGTTCGAGCGGATCGAGGCACCAAGCAAGCGCTGGGTCTGGTTCGAGAACTCAGCGCACATGATGTACGCCGAGGAGCCCGGTCGCGTGCTGATGCACCTGGTGCAGGACGCGCTGCCGTTCGCCACCGCGGCACGTGATCTACCTCCGTCCACTGCTCAGCCGTGAAATCGTAGGGCGCACGCAGCTAATGCGCTGCGCCACAGTATAACAATTACGAAACTGAAGGTCTATTTGGCGATGCGTGCAGCGCCGCCTGGTATTCCGGTTTTTTGTGGTAGTCGACGAGGCGGAATCCCCAGCTGATCAGTGTCGAGAGATCCTTGGTCTTGGCCTTCGCCTCATTCAAGAACTTCTCGATCCTAGCTTTTAGTTCCGGCTGTTGATCGGTCGTATCGAGGATTTCAAAAATTTCCATCGACAATAACCAGTCGGCCGGATGTTCGGCCTGCTGCGTTTCCCAAATCTCGCCGAGTCGCTCGTAACCGGTTTTGCTCTCACGGATCTTGCGAACTTGCGCGTAGAGATTTTCGAGGCGCTTGCGCTTCGCATCCGATGGAACTTTAATCGTGCGCTCCTTCGGCACGAGCGCGACCTGATTATAAGCATCCTTATCAGCCGCGCCGTTGAACACCGAAGTGATCCGCTCACCGACGGCCATGTCGTATGTTCCCCAATCGGGATCGAACAAAACGCGATCGCCATATTTCGCCGTGCAATTGGAGAACGAAATCAACAGTAACTTGCCGTCGCGGCGAAGTGCCTTGTCGACATTGCCTTCGACTATGACTCCGCTCTCGAATTCCAGCTTCGCTTTCTTGCCTTCGGCGATCTCGGTTTCCTTCCATTTGCCGGTTGGCGAACCAAATCCCTCTTTGTGGTAATCGATGCCGTGGCCCTCGAGTTCTTTGTCGCGGAACGCGAGCGCCGTCTTACCGGTTGTGCGCAGATAAATTGGCGAGTTCTTTTCGTCAGTGATGACTTCGGTGAACACGCCGCTGACCTGGAGTCCCGATGAATATTCGCATGTCGCGACATTGCTGCATTCGATCGCCTTGTTGATTCCTTCGAGTCCGCCAACTGAGTACGCCATTTTGCTCGCAAATTCTTCCAGCACGTCCCTTAGATGTTTGAAATCGCGGCAGACGAAGAGCTGCGGCTGTTTCGTGGTGATGTCGAACGGCACATTCGCCGCGTCGATGGAGTAGGGGATCTTTTTCACCTCCGGCTCGAGGCAACTCACGCTCTCGCCGATCGATGAAAGC
>CATPAW010000175.1 GCA_955652255.1 uncultured Chthoniobacterales bacterium
GACTGGCCCGCAGCCGAGCGCGCCTTTCGACACGGCCTGGAATTGAATCCGAGCTTTGCGGATATGCGACATCACTATGGTATTTGCCTTGTGTTGTTCGGACGCACTGAAGAAGGGCTTACCCAAATGGACCATGCCCGCCAGCTTGATCCGTTCTTTCCCGGCCAAAATCTGCATCATGCAAGAATCTTCTTTTTCCTGCGCGACTATGACCGCGCGACGAATGAGTTTGCTAGAACCCTGGACCTCCATCCGGCATACGCGGCCGCACATGAATATTTGGGTGACGCTTGCGAAAAGAAAGGACTGACCAGCGAAGCCGTCACCCAGTGGACCGCTGCTTTAAATTTGAGTGGTGAAGCCGAGCAAGCGAATATTCTCGAACAAACTTTCGCCGCATCGGGATTCGAAGCCGCTGTCCGCGCTCTCGCGCAAAAACAACTAGAGCGATTGCAAGAGAAAACCGCGCGTGGCGACTACGTTCCGGCGTGGCATTACCTTATGGCCTATGTGCGATTGGGGGACAACGAACAAGCGTTCGCCTGGCTGGCAAAGGCAGCGGAGGAGCGGAATTGGTTAGCGCTCCAAATCAAAGTGAACCCAATCCTCGATCCATTGCGCGGCGATCCGCGCTTCGAGAAAATCGTCGCCTCGCTCGCGCCGAAATAGGCGGACAAATAATGCGACGCCCTCGAAGCCCGGAACCTAGACTGCACGGGACCATTGGAACCGTGTTGCGGTGTAATGGGTCGGGCGAAGAACTCAATCACGACTGCAATGTTACAGGGAATCAACGTCACAGGGTTGCAGTGTTGCAGAAGAGACATCACCGGTCCTGGGGTATACACCCCTCGGGCAAAAAGGCCGCCTCTCTATCTATATATAAGAACCTATCAATTCTTGTGCGGTAGGTTGCAACGAAAGGCCTTCAACCGCAGCAGTCTTTTGACGCGCCTTTGTTTTGGTCGTTGTACTCGTCGCGGCGGCGCCACCAGACGCCGGTCTCGTTGCGCCCCTTCGGCGCACGATCGAGCCACTGATACATTCCCCACAGACCGTCCACTCCGCGCGAATACGCGGAGTAAGTGTGATAGACGACGCCGTCCTCGAGCGCGAACGCGCTCACACCCGGTCGCTCGCGTATGTACGTATTCACGTCGGTTCCGCACATGGCCGCAAACTTACTGGCTCCGTCGGATGTCGAGCGCGAAGATATTGGGGCGACAGGTTCCTCGTGCTCGTAATTGTATTCGATCCCCTTGCGCTGTTCCTCCTCACTGAACGAGGCGCTGAAGTCGGAGTTGAACTCGCCGTCGGCCGATGACGCCCACGGAAAGGTCCAGCCCATTCGCCGTTTGTATTCCTGCAGCTTCGCGAGAGGCGCGAGAGAGACTGCCCAGAGCATCACATCATGGTTGGCCAAGTGAACCTCGAGCCCGTTGAAGCCGTCCGCGATCGCCGAGCAGGACGGACACCCTGCTTTGTAGTCGGGCCCGAACATGAAATGATAGACGAGCAGCTGCGAGCGTCCTCGGAAAAGATCAGCGAGCGACGCGTTTCCTTCGTCGGTCTCGAAGCGGTACTCCTTGTCGATCCGCACCCAGGGCAACTCCTGCCGCCGCCGCGACAGCTCATCGCTCCGCCGCGTCAATTCCTTCTCGGCCTTGAGCAACTCCAGCCGCGCCGCCAGCCACTCTTCACGTGTTCCGGTCTTTGGCTTACTCATCGTTTTCTCTCCTTCCACTCATCTTAAGAATTAACCAATAACTGATAACAAATAACAAACGAGCCGCGCTTCAGCTCGCTCAAATGTTAATGTTAAGACCTGACCCATTTTCCGCTTCCCATCATCTGTATTCGCTCGCTAGAGTGTTAAACAACTTCTCCCACGCTTTCTCGTTCGTCACCATTCTATCGAGAAACGAATCAAAGCCTGAAAGTGTGAAGAAATGAACTCAATCACGGCTGCAAAGTTACAGGGAATCAAGATCGCAGGGTTGCAACTAACCCGACGGCATTCTTTTATCGGCCCGCGCGCGGGCGTGGGTGACATAACGGAAAGCCTTGACTGATTAGCAGGAAAGATCTTATCACCGGTCCTGCCATTGTCGACTCCTCCGCTTCGCGAAGCCGCTCGGCTCAACCCGCATTAACCATCATCAATAGAAAAAACTACCGATATGAACACCGCACGTAAATTCATCGCCGTCGCAGCCGCCCTTGTGACCGGCAGTGGCCTTTGTTTCGCTCAAAGCTCCACCACCACAACCACTACGGTCGAGAGCAGCACGGCCCCTTATTCTGAGGGGACCGTCTGGCAGATCACCATGATCCGGACGAAGCCGGGCATGACTGATGATTACCTGAAGGGCTTGGCGAAAAGCCTCAAAACGTCCTTGGAGGAAGGGAAGAAGCAGGGATTCATCCTCAGCTACAAAGTCCTCTTGGGCGAGGCCTCTACACCGGGCGACTACAACATCATGACTATGGTGGAACACAAGAACATGGCCGCGCTCGATGGTCTCAGGGCCAAGACGGACCCGATTGCTCAGAAAGTTATCGGCGGCGAAGACCAACAACGTGAAGCAGCCATGAAACGAGCAGAGCTTCGCGAAATCCTTGGCGGCAAATTGATGCGCGAGATCACTCTGAAATAACTCAGCACGACTCGTTTGATTCAGGTTGCAGCCGGTGATCGAATGAGATTACCGGCTGCAATTTCCTTTCGAATGCGATCATCGAAGTAGGCACCCTATTTCACACTTCCCGAAAGCCCGGTAGCAGTGTAGCAATCAACGCCCCGTTGCGGGAAGGCAGGGAATCGCGACTGCGCGGTTACAGAGTGTTCGGGGTGCAGGGCATCAGGGGTGCCGGGGATGCAACTCGATTGGTTAATCCTACGCGCACATTTTATTGCTCCATTCGAAAAGGAGTGTAATTAAGACCTTGGCAAAAGCGGGGTGGTAAGATGCGTATACTGGTCGTCGAAGATCACTGTGACACCCGAAC
>CATPAW010000176.1 GCA_955652255.1 uncultured Chthoniobacterales bacterium
GCGTGATGCTCGGTATGACTCAAACTAATCCAGACCGCGCGGACACCGCGTTCGCTAGCGAGCGCTTTCGCAGATCCGTCGAGCACAACAAACGGCGCGCCGCTTTCTCTCTTGCGCACATCGATGTCGCGCCAACCCATCGCTTTCCCGATGCCGGTGCCGAAGGCTTTCGAGACCGCTTCTTTGGCGGCGAAACGTGCAGCCAGATGGCGCGCCGGGAATTTCATCGACATGGAATATTCAATTTCGCCCTCGGTAAATACGCGATGAAGAAATCGGTCGCCAAACCGATCCACTGAATGCTGAATGCGCGCGCATTCAACCAGATCAACACCGATACCGAGCACGCTCATCCGTTGTAATTTTCCATGGCGGCGAGCATTTCTTTCACCGCTGCTTCGAGGCCGACCGACATCGCGCGCGAAATGATCGAATGCCCGATGTTCAGTTCGGTTAGATACGGAATTGTGTGAACGAGCGCGATGTTGGTGTAGTTGATGCCGTGTCCGGCGTTAACCTGCATTTTCAATTCGGAGGCGCATTTCGCCGCGGCTTGCAGATTTTGCAGTTCTTGCTTCTCGATTTTCTCGGAAAACGCGTTGGCCAACTTGCCGGTGTGAAGCTCGACCATTTCCACACCGAGTTCACCCGCGGCATCGATTTGCTCCAAAGTAGGATCGACAAACAGACTCACGCGAATGCCGGCGGCCTGCAGCCGCTTGATTGTGGCCTCGAGTTCTTTGCGCTGCGCAATCACATCGAGACCTCCCTCGGTCGTGACTTCTTCGCGTTTTTCCGGGACGAGACAGGCTTCATCGGGCACGATGCGCAGGGCAACATCGACAATCTCGGGCGTGTTGCCCATTTCGAGATTCAACTTCGTGATGATGTTCTCGCGAAGGCGTTCAATGTCGCGGTTTTGAATGTGGCGGCGATCCGACCGCAGATGCGCAACGATCCCTTTCGCACCAGCGCGCTCACACACCGCCGCCGCTGCGATCGGATCGGGCTCGGCGTTCTTCGATTCCGGCATCGTGCCGTAACGCGCCTGCCGCAATGTCGCGACGTGATCGATATTAACTCCCAATCGCAATTCCATTCCCGGGCCAATAGGAGCAAGAGTCCGACGCGGAGCAAGCACGAAGGTGCCGCACACTTATGATTTGACGGCGAGCAGAAAAAATAACATCCGATTGAAAAGGAGATGTCGATCTTTCAATTGTTTGAAATGAAGTCTGTTCTCACACCGCTCATCGTCTTTGCAACTCTCGTGCTGTTGTTCGCACTGGAGCGGCTGTTCCCGCTGCGAAAGAGTACGCGGGCGCTGGTCGGACGTTTGCTGGTGAATTTTGCGATTTCGGCCCTGGCGTTTCTTGTCGCCGCGCTGCTGGTGCGACCGACAGCACAGGCGACGTTGCATTGGACGAATGTCAAGACTTTTGGCGTGGTCCATCTTGTGCCGCTGCCAGCGCCGTTCGAGTTCGCGCTCAGCTTTCTCCTGATGGACCTCGCCTTTTATTATTGGCACATCGCCAATCACCGCGTCCCGTTCCTCTGGCGTTTTCACAACGTCCATCATATCGATCCTGATCTCGATGTTTCCACCGGCTTCCGGTTTCACTTCGGCGAAGTCGCAATGTCGACCGCTTTTCGCATCGTCCAAGTGAGCCTGATCGGTCTCTCCGGTTGGACCTTTGCTGTTTACGAAGTGGTTTTTCAGGCGAACACGCTCTTTCACCACAGCAATCTGCGGCTGCCGATCCGCTTCGAGCGGTGGTTAAACAAAGTGCTTGTGACCCCGCGCATGCACGGCATCCATCACTCGCAGGTCCAGCGCGAGAACAATTCAAATTACGGCGTCGTGTTTCCGTGGTGGGACCGGTTTCATTGGACGCTTGGTCTCAACATCGCACAAGCGGAGATCGCAATCGGGATCGCAGGCTACTCACAGCCCGACGACAACCAGCTGCGAAATGCGTTGCTCATGCCTTTCCGCAAGCAACGCGATTATTGGCGGCGGGCAGATGGTACAATCGTGAAACGAACCGACTCGCCGTCGCGGCAGCCGCCATCCTATCTGGCCGAATGAGCGTTTCAGCTTCCGATGCGCCGGAATGAAAACGTGGTCTCGGGTTTTACCACCTCGCCGTTCATCTCGAGCAAGGGGTAGGCGAGAAAATTGATCGGACCGCTCGCCGGTGCAGGATCGACAACAAGGTCGCGGCCTTTTGTCAGCTCGAAACGGTTGGCCGGATTATGACCGAAGTAGTAGTCCGCGAGCTTCGGATTCTTCCACGCTTCACTGATGTCCACTGGCACCCAACTTCCATCGGCGAAAAATTCCGCCCAGCAATGATAGCCCTCGATGGCGCCCGCATTCTTATCGGCGGGAATGGTGGCGCCGATGGCGAAGCGGGCCGGAATACCGACGCTGCGCGCCAGCGCGATGAAGTAGGCGTGAAAATCGGAGCAGTTGCCGGTGCGCGCATCACATGCGTAGACGGCATCGCCACGACCCCAACCAGTGCCTGACTTATCGTAACGCATTCGTCGCACAACGTGATCGTACAACGCCTTCGCGCGCTCGAGATCCGCCGTCTTTCCTGCGGTCGCACCGAGCGCGAGCGTTTTGAATGTCTCGTTCACCGGCACCAGTTTTTCCGGGCGAAGATAACGAGAAGTGTCTTCGCCGCTGGCGGAGTAAGCGGCTTTTTCGCGCCGCACGACCCGATATCGCAGTTCGATCGTCTTGCCGCTATCTGCCGATTGCGGATGCAGCACACAGATGTCGTTGCCGTAATCGCGGTCCTGCACTTTTTCCCATTTGATCGGGATGCTCAGTTCCTCCGCCGTCACGGTCTGAAAAGCATCGGTCTTCGCCAGCGGTATCCACACACGAGCGTCGCCTTTGATCTCCGGCAGTTTAACCCGATAAACGAACTCGAACTGATCGGAGCCTTTGATAATGCCAGGCTCGCTGGCGGCGTCCGTCGCGAGCACGCCAGCCAACATAAAAATGGTGCCTATCAGCAAGCGCATGACAATCCTCTGCCGCTGATCGCGATTATTCGTCCGTCAGCTGCTTGCCGGAACCTTTTTCCACTTCCCGTTTTCTTCTTTCCAGTTGTAGAGCGGTTTTCCATCGACCTTATGGACGGTAGTCTCTGTCACTTTCATTTTTCCCGGCTCACCGGTCAGAAAGAAATCGATGTCATAGGTCTTGCCGTCGGTCGCTTTCAAATCGACGCAGGCGAAATATTTTCCGCCGCCGAGATCGGACAGCCGGTCATCGTGAACTCTTATTAGATCCAGAGCCAGATAGTTGCCCTCGTGCTTCACGTGGAACTTTCCGTCGCTGGCCTTTTTCGTTTCGGCCTCGATGTTTTTCTTAATCCCGGCCGAAATATCAGCCGTGCTCACGCGCTTCTGCTCCTCCTTCCCTTTCTCCGGATGCTCTTTGGATTCCGCTTTTTTGGGATGTTCTGGATGCTCCGCCGCTCTGACGGGCAGTGCTGGTGTCAGAAACAAAGCAACCGCTGCTGCAAGGACGATTCGTGTAAACATAGAGATTAATTCCTCCTTCTTATATTTCGCCCTGCTCATCATTCTCTGCATGTTTCTGTACGTCAACGCCGAAACGATTGTCGATTGTTCCGACATTCCGAGCTCAGCGCGCGAGATTTTTCAACGCATTTCGCGCGAGGCGGCTAATGATGATTGTGCCGGCGACAGTCGCGGCCAATCCGATGCCAAGCAGAAGATAGTGCCCAGTGCTCGACGGCGACTCGGCGCCAAGAGTCGCCTTTCCAACGGCACCGAGATAAGCATAGAGGAGCGCGCCCGGCAGCATCCCGGTCGCCGATACCAGTGCGTACTGCCAAAACGGAATCGCGGTGATGCCGTAGAAATAGTTGCTGATGTTGAACGGAATGAGCGGATTTAAACGGAGCAAGCCGACGATCTTCCAGCCATTCTCGCCGATCGCCTGGTCGATGGCCTGAAATCGAGGATTTGATTTCGCGAATTTTTGAACGCCGTCGCGGACAAGATAACGCGCAACGAGAAACGCTAATGCCGCGCCAAGCGTCGCGCCGCTCAACGCCACTGCGGTTCCGCCGATGACACCGAAAATAAGTCCCGCCGCCACCGTGAAAATCCAACCAGGAAATAACAAGACGGTCGCGATCGCGTAGGCGCCGATGAAAACAGCCACGCCCGCCGGACCAAGTTGCTCCACCCAGTTCGCCAACGCTCGCATCCAGCCACGCACCGGGAACGCCGCAGCGACGGCTGAAAAAGCGATAAGCACCAGCGCGAACACAATTGGCTTGCCATATTTTTTCATGCATCAGTTCTGTCGACGATATCGCTCGTGCGAATGCTGCATTGATGCGAGAAAAATCGTAGTCTAAATGGCTGTGCGTGTCTCCATCATCGTCCCCGTGCTGAATGAAGCCGCGATCATTCGCAGCTTTCTCGAGCATTTACACGTTGCCGCGCCGGACGCCGAGATCATCGTGGTCGATGGCGGAAGCAAGGATGAAACTTTCGAGCTTTGCGGCAACTTGGCCGATCACGTCATCGAGAGCGTCCCCGGGCGCGCACGGCAAATGAATGCCGGAGCGCAGATCGCGCGCGGCGAAATCCTGTGGTTCCTTCACGCCGACTCACATATTGCCGAAAATTCGCTGGCGGCGATTGAAACTGCGCTCAGCAATCCGTCTGTTGTTGGCGGTTGCTTTCGCTTACAGATCGTTCCGACGCGCTGGATCTACCGCATCCGGGATGCTGTCGGCGATCTTTGCGTGAATCGGTTCCATATTGCATTGGGCGATCGCGGATTATTCTGTGGCAGGGAAAATTTCCGCGCGATCCGTGGCTACCCCCATCAGCCGTTGCTAGAAGACGCGGACTTTTATCGTAAACTGCGCGTCCTGGGCCGAGTCCGGCAGATTCCCATTAAGATTCAGACGAGTGCGCGGCACTACGAAGCGCTCGGACCGTTGCGCACCAGCCTTTTCTACCTGCTGATCATGACGCTTTATTTAGTGCACATACCGATGTCGATCTTGGAGCGGATGGTCGGTTGGTTTGCCTCACGTAAGGCCTGCGTGCGACAGCGCGCAAAGGTATCCCCCGCACCCTCCTATCCATGACACAATCGAGCCATCTTGGTTTCGCTGCTATTTTTTCACATCCTGCGATAACATGGAGGCTTAAAGCATGAGCCGGTTCTCTGCGCGACTTCTTAAGGAAGGCTTGAAGCTTCGGCACACGCGCCCCGAAATTCTTCAGGTCAATGTCGGCAAGCTTTGCAACCTTACCTGCATGCACTGTCACGTGAACGCCGGGCCGAAGCGCAAGGAAATCATGACGCGCGAAACGATCGACCGAATCATCGATTGGCTGGCCAAAACAGAGATTGCGATTGTCGATCTTACCGGCGGCGCACCGGAGATGATTCCGGATTTTCGGTATTTCGTCCAACGCACCAGAGCGCTCGAGCCGCCGCGTCACGTGATCGATCGCTGCAACCTCACGATCTTGGTCGAGCCCGGTTACGAAGATCTGCCGGAATTTCTCGCCGCACACCAAGTGGAGATTATCGCCTCGATGCCGTGCTACTCCGCAGCAAACGTGGACGCGCAGCGCGGCGAAGGCGTGTTCGACGGCAGCATCGCCGCGTTGCAATTACTCAACTCGTTAGGTTACGGAGTGGATGTCGATCTTCCCCTGCATCTCGTTTACAATCCGGTCGGTGGTTTTCTACCGGGTCCGCAAGCCGGCTTGGAGGCGGATTTCAAGCGCGAGCTCGCGGCAAATTTCGGCATCGTGTTCAAC
>CATPAW010000177.1 GCA_955652255.1 uncultured Chthoniobacterales bacterium
CCCAAGAGAAGAAATAGTCCGATGACGCTGTAGAGGGACAAGGTCGATCCAAACGCCCAAAGAGTGAACAGGCCGCCGACGACTGCGGGCACGATCGCGGGGAACAGGACAGTGATGGGGTGGACGTAGCTTTCGTAAAGAATTCCGAGAATCACATACATAACGAAGATCGCGGCGATGAGTAAAAGTGGCAGCGCCTTGAACAGCTGGCGGAAGACGAGCGCTTCGCCTTGGAAGGTGGCTTGCACGCTTGAGAATTGTTGATGGACTTGGGCGAAGCTGTCCTCGATGAATTTCGTCGCGTCACCGATCGCGACGTTCGGCAGCAAGTTAAAATTAATCGTTACGCTGGTGAACTGGTTGTAGTGATTGACCGCCTGCGGGCCGACGATCTGCTTGGTCGAGGTGACCGCGCGTAACGGCACGAGATTGGATGCAGTGCCGGTCGTAGTAGTGATGGCGCCGCCGGCCGTGCCGCTTCCACCCACTGTGCCGCCGGTGTTACTTCGGACGTAAAGATTGTCGAGATCGGCCGGCTGGGCGCGCTCGTTGTCTTTCACTTCGAGGATGACCTGATACTGGTCCTCCGGCTGTTTAATTAAATAGATGTAGTTCTGGGAGTAAGCTGTGCGCAACAAACTTTGCACGGCGGAAGTAGAAACGCCGTAAGTGGCGGCACGTTCGCGGTCGATATCGACGGTCAAATTGGGCGTGCTGTTGTAGAAATCCGAGCGGACCGAAGCGAAGCCTTTGAAACCGCGCAGCTTCGTCATCAACTGATCGGCGGCACCGTAGACGTCATCGGGGACAATCCCATCGAGCGTGTAAGCATATTGGCCCTGGGTCTGATTGGTAACGCCAACGTTGATCTGTAGCACCGGGTTCGGCTGCAAAACTGCGGTGATGCCGGGAATCGAACCAATCGATTTTTGCAATTGGAGGATGCATTGATCAATCGGCGGCCGCTGACTACGAGGCTTTAGGAATCCGAAGATGAGCGCCTGCGAGGCAGCGGTGCGACTGGAAAAACCGGCCAGGGTAAAAAATTGCGCGATGTTCGGATCGTCCTTGAGCTTCTGGTTGACCAGCTGTTGATAAGCGCGCATTTGCGCGGGCGACGAACCTTCCTGGGCGATGAAAACACCGCGAACGAAACCGCTGTCTCCCGGCGGCAATAGCGTGAACGGCAAATGAGTGAAGAAAAACCAAAGACCGAGGATGCATCCGAGGAGGATGGGTATAGCCAGCCACGCGCGGTCTAAAAATTTGTCCAACGCGCGGCCGTAAGCGGCGATGACGCGTTTGATGAAATCGCCCGTCCATTTCTCCATCCGCGCGCGTTTATGCCCGGCCTTGCGTTCGCCGAGAATGCGCGCACACATCAGCGGAGTAAGCGTAAGGGAAACCAGACCCGAGGCGAGAATCGCCACGATGATGGTCACGGAAAATTCGCGGAAGATGCGGCCGAGCAAGCCGGGCAAGAAGACAAGCGGGATGAAAACGGCAGCGAGCGAGAGCGTCATCGACAAGATGGTGAACGAAATTTCGCTGGCAGTATTGTAAGCGGCCTTTACAATCGATTCGCCGTGTTCGGCACGACGGACGACATTTTCAAGAAAGACGATCGCATCGTCGACAAGGAAACCGATGGCAAGCGTCAAAGCCATCAGAGTCAAGTTGTTGATCGAAAAATTGAGCATCTGCATCACCGCGAAGGTGAGTAGCAATGAAAGCGGCAGGGCGACAGCCGGAATGAGCGTATCGGTGGCACGACCGAGGAAAACGTAGATCACCATCACCACCAGGATGAAAGCGATCACGAGTGTGAATTTTACGTCTGCAACAGAATTGACGATGCTCTGCGAACGATCGAACACCGGGACGAGTGTGATCGATCCGGGCAGGCTTGCGCGCAATTCTGGGAAAAGCGCCTTTACCGAATTCGCCACTTCGACTGCGTTGGCACCTGCTTGTCGTGAAACCGCCAGCACAACGACCGACCCAGGCGGATTGAAACCGCGAATCCAAAATGTGCGCGAAAGCCGTTCGTCCTGTACGCTCTGGCGAACATCGGCCACGTCGCGTAGATGAACCGGCGAGCCATCCTTATTCCGCGCCACGATCAGATTGCGATATCCTTCTGCCTGGTCGATCTGCCCGTTGGGCAGCAGAACAAAGGTGCGATGCGGCCCGTCGAATTGCCCGGCGCCGGAATAAACTGTTCCCGATTTGATCGCGCTCGCCATGTCATCCATCGTCAGTCCGCGCGAAGCAAGGGCAGCCGGATCGGCTTTGATGCGAATCGCGCTCTGCACGCCGTAGATATTCACCTGGGAGACACCGGAAAGAATTGCGATGCGCTGCGCGACGGCAGTAGACGCATATTTATATAGATCGCCGTCCGTCAGCGTGTCGGAGAGCAAACCGAGCAGATAAATCGCCTGATCGTTCGGGTTCGTTTTTGTAAATGTCGGTGGGCTGGGCAAATCGATTGGCAATTTGCCGGTCGCGCGCTGGATTGCGGCCTGCACATCGGTCGCGGCGTCGATGATGCTTTTGCTGAGATTGAACTGAAGAGTGAACGACGTGTTTCCCTGCGTGCTCGCGCTCGTGATGATATCGAGTCCGGGAATTTGCAGAAATTGTTTCTCCAGCGGCGTGGCGATGTTGTTCGCCATCGTCGTCGGATTCGCGCCCGGATATGCGCACGTGACCTGGATGACCGGGTAATCGACCGCCGGCAGATCGTTGACGGCGAGTTTATTGTACGTGGCGATTCCGGCGACGATCACTGACAGCGTCAACAGAACCGTCATCACCGGCCGCCGAATGAACGGCCCTGAGAGACCCGAGCCTGTGACCTGAACTAACTTGCCGCCGGGAGTATCTTTTGGCGGCAGGCCAGCCGTTACTGGCCGCGCCGCATGTTGTCGATCTTGCACGGGATGCGGCGAATCGTGTTCATGATTCGTTGCGCCATCGTGTTGATCCGGCCCATCCATGCGAGCAACCTGATTATCTACATTGCACCTTTAGCTGCGACCTGGCGGTCGCTCTTTGGAGTACCGGCGTCGTAGGGTTTCGGATCGACCTTTGCCCCAGGCGCAAGAGCCAGCTGACCGGTGATGACGATCGTCTCGCCCGGTTTGAGACCATTTTCGATCACTGTCATATCGCCCTCCTGGCGCTGGCCCGGTTTGACTGGACGCAAATCGACGGTGTTGTCCGGTTTAACTACAAAAACGAACGGTCCGCCTTGACTGATCTGCACCGCCTGCGACGGAACCAGCTGCGCATCTTTCACGACGTCGAGAATGAAACGCACGCGAACAAATTCCGACGGCCAGAGAGCGCGGTCGGGATTTGGCGTAATGGCACGCGCCTTGACCGTGCCCGCGCCGGGTTGCACGGCATTGTCTATGAAATAAAGATCGCCCAGCCGGGGCGGAATCGAACCATCGGACAAATCAGTTTGCACTTTCACGTTTGGGCCGCCGAGATAACGCCGCACCAGAGCCAGATCCGTCTCGGCAACGGTGAAATCCGTATAAATCGGATCGAGTCCCTGAATGGTCAGCAACACCGCCCCGCCGCCACCTGCATTCCCCCCGGAGACAACGTTGCCAATATCGACAAGTCGCAAACCGGCGCGACCATTGATCGGCGAACGAATGTTGCAAAAATCGAGATTCACCTGCGCGGCAGCGACCGCGCCTTCCGCGGTTTTTACCAGAGCCTCATCGCTTTTCACTGTTGCCTGGGCGGTGTCGAGATCCTGTGGTGAAATCACGTTCCTGGCACGCAACTCCTGCTGACGCTTCAGGGTAATTTGATCGAGAAGCATTTTCGATTGGGCCTGCCCAAGCTGGCCGTGCGCCTGATCGAGCGCGGCTTGGTATGGGCGCGGATCAATCGTGAAAAGCAAGTCGCCCTGTTTCACATCGGCGCCATCCTGAAAGTGACGCGCAATGATCTGCCCGCTGACCTGGGCCTGGATCTGCACTGTTTCGTAGGCGCTGCACGTGCCGATTTCATCGAGATAAAGCGGCACGTCCTTAGTGATCACTTTTGCAACCAGCACCGCCCGTACCGGTGGTTGTGAGGCTTTTACCACCTCGGCCCTATGCTGAAAAATCCGATAGAGAACGAAGACGGCCAAGACGATAAAAAGCAGATACGCCCATCGGGGAATAGATTGGTGTCCGAGGCGTGTCTTCTTCATTTGGCTACTCTCATGGCACGACGGGTCACCCTTCTCCTTGGAATCGAATGCCCGTTCTTGTTCTGGCCGTTGCGGTGGAAAGCAGTGGATAGCACCCCATTTCTCCGGAGTTTATCGCGCTTCTCCGCCTTCTCACAAATTCGGGTCAGCACACTGATACAGGTTCGCAGATCGGCCGGCGGAATATCAGAAAGCAATTCATGCCGAAGTTTATTCGCCGCCGATTTGATCTGGACAATGATGCGCTGCGCGCGCTGACCAAGATGGACCGTGTTGCAGCGACGATCACGCGGCGAACTCCTGCGCGTGACCCAACCTTCCCTCTCCAGCCGATGCAACAACGTCACAACGCTTGGTTCTTCCACGCCCAATCGCGCCGCGATCTCCGTCTGGGTGAGCGCATTCGGGGCCACGGACAAATGCAAGAGTGTGCGCCACTTTGCCTGGCTCAAACCCATCGGCTTGAGCCGCTCATCCAGCTTTAAGCGCCAGGCACGTGCGGTCCCATGCAACAGGGGCCCAATGGTTTCCCAATCAGATATCATGGAAATCGAATTAGTTAGCATGCTAACCAATTTCGATTTTGTCAACCAGGCCGGCCGCCTCGGCCTCAATCGATCCTAAGAAGAATAATCGATCGATGACGATAATCTGTCATTCCAAGGACGCGATGCGCACGCCGCGGCGCCCAGCGCACGTCTTCTTCGACTTCCTTTTCTTTCTCTGGCTGGACGAGGACGTAGCTGGCGTCGGGCGGCAGATCGTTAATCTCACTCACGTAAGCCAATTTCGAGTGCGTATAAAAAAGAAAAGGCTGATAGTCCGGATCGAGCGCATAAACGAGTTGCCCGCGCGGCACGGCCGCATCGATTTGCACGGCAATCGACTTGACCTTTTGCCTCATTCGCAATTTCGGAACGAGCACGGCTGCGTAAGCACCTATGCACACGCAGGTCACGATCACCACCGCTCCGACAATACGTTGTCG
>CATPAW010000178.1 GCA_955652255.1 uncultured Chthoniobacterales bacterium
ACGACTTTCCCGGTGAAATCGAAGTCAGACATTTTTTGACACAATACACAAAATTAACTGAATCATTTGCAAAGCAATTCTGAGCATTGTGTTCATTCTGTCGAAACATTAAGTTTTCCGCTCTCAATGCCTTCACCGATTCGCATCCTTACCGCTGTTCCGATTTGCGACGGACACGACAGCGCGATTAACACAATCAATCTCGAATTCATCCGGCATGGGATCGAAGTCATTTATCTCGGCTATCATCGGTCGGTTGGGGACATCGTACGCGCGGCGATCCAGGAGGATGTGGGCGCCGTCGGTATTTCGAGTTACAATGGCGGGCACGTCGAATTTTTTGCGGAAGTTGTCGATCTTTTGCGCAAGCGTGGCGCCGGCGATATCAAAGTTTTCGGCGGCGGCGGAGGAACAATCACCCATGACGATGTGACGGCGATGCGGCGCAAAGGTGTAGACCAGATTTTTTTCGCCGGCACTTCGCTCAGTGAAATGGCCGGCTATGTGCGCGAGCACTACGGCAGGCCGCGCAAGAAACGCTCACCGTCAAAATTGCGCGATATCGCGCTCGCGCGGGAACTCACGGAGGTTGAAGATTCTTACGCCAGCAGAAAACGCTCAACGTCGAACGCTCAACGTCCAACGTCGAAAGGAAAAATCCGCAATCCGCAGTCCGCAATCCGCAATCCCAGGGTGATTGGTCTCACCGGGCCGGGTGGAGCAGGCAAGACTACGCTGATTGATGAGCTGGTGTTGCGCTACTTATCGAGCCGGGCCAAAGGACGCATTGCGATTTTGTCGCATGATCCAAGCGTGATCGGTGAAGGCGCGCTCTTGGGCGATCGCGCCACCATGATCAATTCGCAGGACGACCGTGTTTTCATGCGCAGCATGGCGACGCGTGGTCAAGCCGGCGGACTTTCGCCCGCGACGTACGATTGTCTCGCTCTACTCGCGCGATCGGATTTCGATTATGTGATCATCGAAACGGTCGGAACGGGACAGGAAGCGATGCCGTTTCAAAAAAATGGAATTGTCGATCTTACGGTGCTGGTGATGAACCCCGATTACGGCAGCCGGTTGCAGCTGCAAAAGATCGTGATGCTCGATCTCGCCGACATCGTGGTGGTGAACAAGAGCGATTTGCAGCGCGCGCGCACCGCGCATACCGAGATCGAGCAGCGTCTCGAGCAAAACCGGCAGGCGCAGCGGCTCATCGACACGGTCGCAAAACGGCATCGCGATCCTGGCGTGGATCGATTGTTTGATTTAATTTCCGGAAAATCTGTAGCGGCGGTCTATGACCGTCGAAACAGAAAAACACGGCGCTCATAAAGCGCCTCTACAGGAAAAGAGCGGGCTTATGAGCAAACTCGGACAAGTCGTCGAAGCGGTTGAGAAGTATAATCAATTCGTTCTCGATCAAGTGAAGCGCGCGCGCGCCGATGAAGAATTCGGGCGCGAGGTGATTGATCGTTGGAACGAAACCAAATCGAAAACGCCGGTCACGCACACGCCGACCGGCTTGCCGTTGCCGCGCCTGGCCTTGCCCGAAATCGATGAGCCGGGCGAAATTTCGCGTTATCTTTTTGGGGACGGGTTGCCGGGCGAGTTTCCATTTCTCAATGGAGTTTATCGCGAAATGTATCTCGAACCGATTCGCGAGATCGAAGCCAGCAGTTTTGGAAAGAATGGCGAAGGCAGGAATGCCGAGTCGAAGAAGCGCAAGATCGACAAGAAGAAGATCGACAACCAACCGAAAGCGGAGGAGCCGACGCGATTGTTCTCGGGGCTAATGCTGGCGGAAGACACGAACGAGCGTTTTCATTATCTCACGGCACATCAGCGCACGCACCGGCTCAGCACTGCATTCGACGGGCCGACACTCTACGGCATCGACAGTGACGCGGACGGTGTTTTCGGCAAAATCGGCGAGGGCGGCGTGGCGATCGACACGGTTGAAGACATGGTGCGGCTCTACGATGGATTCGATCTCGGGTCGCCCGATTTTTCCGCGTCCATGACCATCAGCGGCCCGGCGCCGATCATCATGGCGATGTACATCGCTGCGGCGAAGCGCCGGTTCGGTCCGAAGGTTATGCCGAAATTGCGCGGCACAATTCAGGCGGACATTTTCAAAGAAGTTCAGGCGCAGAACGAAACGATTTTTCCGACGGAAGCATCGTTGCGCTTTCTCACTGATATGGTGGAATTTACCACGCGCGAAATGCCGCGCTGGTATCCGATTTCGATCAGCGGTTATCACATTGGCGAAGCTGGCTCGACGCCGGTGCAGCAGGCGGCATATACGTTATCGAACGGTTTTGCCTACGCGGAGATGTTCGCCGCGCGGGGAATTCCGGTCGATCAATTCGGACCGCGGCTCTCGTTCTTTCTCGATTGCGGACTGGATGTCGAGTACATCGCACTGGCGCGCGTTTCGCGACGCATCTGGGCGATCGGAATGCGCGACGTATTCGGCGCTGGCGCGCGCGCGCGATTGTTCAAATTGCATACGCAGACCAGCGGGCGCTCGCTTATCGCCGCTGAGTTCAAAAATAATCTTACCCGCACAGCGGCGGAGTTGATGCTCGCTTACATGAACGCGACGAACTCGTGTCATTCAAATAGCGCGGACGAGCCATTCACGACCCCGAGCGAGGAATGGATCCGGCTGGCCGCGCACGGCCAGGCCATATTGCTGGAGGAGTCCGGCATTTTTAAGCACACCATGAATTTGCTCAGCGGCTCGCCCGGCATGAAAGCGGTCGAGCGCGCGGTAGAGGCGGCGATTCTCGAGGAGTTTCGCGAGATCGATCGGCTCGGCGGCGTACTCGCGGCCGTGGAAGATCGTTTCCAGCGAAGCCAAATTCAAAGTGCCGCACATCGTTACGAACAGCAGATCTACGATGGCACGCGCCCGATTATCGGGTTGAACAAATATCGCAACGGCGCCGATGATGTTCCGGAAATAAAGCTCGCGCGAACGCCGCGCGCGAAACAGCAACTGCAAGTCGATCGGCTGGCGAAATTCAAAAAGAAAAACGTGGCGAAGGCGAAACGCGCGCTGGATAAACTTGTCGATGTTGTGGAGCGCGGAGACAATTGTTTCCCGGCTTTGCTCGAGACAGTGGAAGTTTGTTCGTTAGGCCAAATCACCGGCCGCTTGCAGGAAGTCGTGGGGCGATTTCGGCCGATGGTGTGATATGAGGTCGGGGCACTGAGGCCCTCCCACATTATTTAGCAAACCGCGCAATCTCTTCGAGTGCTCCGGGATTCTCCAGCGCGGAGATGTCGCCGAGTTTTGCGCCGATGTAGGCGGCGCGGACAAGACGGCGCATGACCTTTGCGTTGCGCGTTTTCGGAATGTCGGTTACGAACAAGACATCGCGCGGCGCGAGCGCCTTGCCGAGTTCGGTCGCGACTTTCTTTTTCAACTCGGTTGCCAGGCTCGTTCTGAGCGTAGTCGAAGGATCGACTTCTTCATTCGCGCTCTTTTTCAGAACGCAAAAACAAACGAGCGCTTCACCTTTGATTGGATCGGGCACGCCGACCGCGGCCGCCTCGCTAACTTGCGCGTGGGCTACGAGAATCGATTCCACTTCCGCGGGGCCGACTCGTTTCCCGGCAACTTTGATCGTGTCGTCGCTGCGCCCGAGAATGTACCAAAGTCCGTCGTCATCGATCGCGGCCCAATCACCGTGCACCCACGTATCTGGCCAGCGCGACCAGTAAGTCTCGAAGTAACGTTGTCGATCTTTCCAAAATCCGCGCGTCATTCCGATCCACGGTTCTCGAATAACCAACTCGCCGACTTTGCTCCGGACCGATTTGCCATTCTCATCGACAACGTCCGCCGCCATGCCAGGAAGCGGTCCGGAGAACGCACACGGTTTCATCGGCGTGAGCACATTGCCCATGACAATGCCGCCGGAAATCTCGGTGCCGCCGGAGTAATTGATGATGGGAAGTTTCCCGTGCCCGACATTTTGAAACAGCCACATCCATGGGTCGGGGTTCCACGGCTCGCCAGTGG
>CATPAW010000179.1 GCA_955652255.1 uncultured Chthoniobacterales bacterium
GATGGAAACACCATCCAATCCGCTACTGCGCATTGTCGACCTTGCCGCGGTCGCGCAAATCATTCGTGGCGTTGGTGCAATTTCGGTTTGCGACAACACCTGGGCGCCGATCATTCAGCGGCCGTTCAGTCTGGGGTGCGATCTTATTTTGCATTCGACCACGAAATATTTTGGCGGCCATTGCGATGTGCTTGGTGGGATTATTGTCGGCAAGATCGATAATGAATTTTTCGAGCGCATTCGCAGCATTCAATATTCATGCGGCGCGGTCCCCTCGCCTTTTGATTGCTGGCTGATACTGCGCGGCATGCGCACGTTGCCGTGGCGAATGCGCGCGCATTGCGAGAACGCGGCGAAGGTCGCCGATTTTCTCGCGCAACATCGACAAGTGGAGCACGTGCATTATCCCGGATTAACTTCGCATCCCGGTCACGAGATTGCGCGAAAGCAGATGTCGATGTTCGGGGGAATGCTTTCGCTGGAAGTAAAAGGCGGTCGCGACGCGGCGATGAACGTCACGGCAAAAACGAAAATCTTTACGCGGGCGACGAGTTTAGGCGGAGTGGAAAGCTTGATTGAGCATCGTGCATCAATCGAAGGGCCCGGCACAACTTCGCCGGAAGGTCTGCTGCGATTGTCAATCGGGCTCGAGAATGCAGACGACCTGATCGAAGATCTCGATCAAGCGCTCACATAAACTGGAGGGACATGCTCTGTCATGTCCCAAAATTTCAGGGACGCGACAGCGCGCGTCCCTCCATCATGATCGGAATTTTCGGCTAACGAGATCGAAAACTTCGCGAACTTCGTTTACCCGCAACAAGAATGTGGCACCGAAAAACGCAGCAGCGGCCAGAGCTATTGTGATCGTAACTTCGAGAATTTTCTGCCATTCCGGCAGCCGCACACCCGGCGCGAAGAGAAATTGCAAGGCTAGCCAGCAAATAGCGGCGAGAACGGCCCCGGCGATCAAAAGCTTTCCGAGCAATTTCAACATCGCGCCCGTCTCCAGCCGGCCGGCGTAGCGGCGCATCATTATATATAAGAGCAGAAAATTCGTGATGGCGACGAGGCTCGTGGAAAGTGCGAGCCCCCGATGGCCGAGACCGAGGTGAAAAGTGAAGAACCAGTTCAGGCAGAAGTTCACCAAGATCGACAACAAGCTTACGAGCATCGGCAGATGACGCTTGTCGAGCGCGTAAAATGCCGGCGCCAGAACTTTCACAGCAGAGTAGGCGGCGAGACCGATGGCGTAAAAGCGAAGCGCCGCCGCGGTTTGCCGTGTTGCCTCGGGTGTAAAACGCCCGTGCTCGTAAATCAGTTCGATGATCGGTTGGGCGAGCAAGATCAATCCAATCGCTGACGGAATGGTCAATAGCATGACAAGGCGCATGCCATGTGCGAGCGCAGAACGAAATGCCGGAATATCGCCGATGGCTGCGTTGCGCGAAACAAGTGGCAAAGTGACCGTTCCGACTGCGACGCCGAAAATTCCAAGCGGTAATTGCATCAATCGAAATGCGATGTTCAACCAGGTCATCGGCCCGTCGCCGAGCGTGGAAGCGAAGCCGCTGTTGACTGCAACGTTTATTTGCACGGCGCTCGCGGCGATCGTTGCCGGTCCCATCAAAATCAAAATCGTGCGCACCCCCGAATCGCGCCAATTGAAGTCCGATCGAAATTTGAAACCGACGCGACGAAGAGCGGGAAATTGCACGACAAGTTGCAAAAATCCCCCGATCAACGTGGCAATCGAAAGCCCGACGAGGCCGCGCTCACCGAAATGCGGATGCCGCCAATTCGGCTGCGGATCGAGCCAATAACAAAGCGCGACACCGCCGATGATCGAACCGAGATTGAAAAAGCTCGACGCCATTGCCGGCATGCCGAAGACGTGCTTCGCATTCAACATTCCCATCGCCAGCGCCGCGAGCGACACAAGCAGAATGAACGGGAACATTATTCGCGTGAGCAGAATGGTGAGCTCCGCTTTCTCGACCGGAAAACCGGGCGCGAGAATTTTGATCAGCACCGGCGCGAAAACGATGCCGAGCAGCGTAAGCGCGCTCATGAAAACGAGCGTGAGCGTGGCGACTTTGCTCGCGAGTCGCCATGCCGATTTGTCGCCTTCAGTCGCGATCCGACGTGAAAACGTCGTCACAAACGCGGTGGAAAGCGCGCCTTCCGCAAATAAATCGCGCAGCATGTTTGGCGCGCGAAAAGCGGTCAGGAAAGCGTCCATGTTCCGCGTCGCACCGAAAAGCGCTGCGATCACCACCTCGCGAATGAGCCCGAGGACGCGGCTGCACAAAATCGCGATACCGACGATTCCCGTGGCGCGCGTGCTTATATGTGGATCTTGCGCCGCAGCCATCGGCGAACAAAGAACAACGTCTCAGAATTTACGAAAGGAAAAACTTCCCGGATCAGAGTCCGGTTGGGCAATCGATGAATTGCCACGGCAGCGAAAATTCTTTCGACAGACGTGCGGCAAGCGCTTTCGCGCCGAAGGTTTCGGTGGCGTAGTGGCCGCCGAGCAGAAGGTTAATTCCGAGTTCTTCGGCGGCGACGGCGGCCCAATGCGGCGCTTCGCCGGTAATGAACGTGTCGATCTTTTCTCGCGCGACGCGATAAATTTCCGAGCCGGCGCCGCCGGTGATGATCCCGATCGCTTTTGTTTTCTTGGGGCCAAACGGAACCGGTTTGACCTTACCCCCCAGCGATTTTTCCAGTTTGCGTACAAGCTCATCGGTCGACATGGACGCGCGCGCTTTCAAACCGACGAGCTGTCCTTTCTCTTCAAAAAATCGTGTTATCGATCTTAGCCCGAGCGCCGCGGCAAGTTGCGCATTGTTTCCGACAATCGGATGCACATCGAGCGGTAGATGCGCACTGTAAACAGCAATGCCGTTTCCAAGCGCGAGCTCTAGTTGTCGATGAAATGCACCGGTAACGGTTTGCAGTCCGGGCCAGAACAATCCGTGATGCACAAGCAGAAGGTCGATATCTTGCTTCGCGGCCGCTGCCAATACGCGCGTCGAGATATCCACTGCCGCACCGATTTTCGTGACGCGGCCGGAGTTTTCGATTTGCAGACCGTTGAGCGCATTCTCCCAGTCGCCAATTTCCCGAATCCGCAGATATTTGTCGGTGTATTCGACTATTTCAGTGAGTGAAGGCATTGCGAGCGACAGTGAGAGATTCCTCGACTCTGCTCGGAATGACAAGTGGGTGATGTTTGCTTGACGAATTCCGCGCGTCTTGTGACGTTGGATTAATCGACGTGGAGTACACCGACGCACCTTCAACTGAGTCCCAGGCTGGCGGCGCGAACACGATGCCGTGTCCGTCTTGCGGAACCTTGTTGCCGAAAGGCGCGCAGAAGTGCAATCGCTGCGATTGGACGCGCGCCGACACTGAAACTGCGGAGGGAAAAGCAAGCGACGCGGTCGCCGTGCTCTTGAGCATCATTCCGGGTCTGGGCCATATTTATAAAGGACACAAACTCGCGGGTTTGTTGTGGATGGCCGGGGCGATCCCGGCGGGGATCTTTGTGCTGCTCGCGGCATTCGCGTCCGCCGGCTTCGGGGTCGGTCTTTTCTTCATCTACCTAATCGGGGTGATGCTTCATGCCTACGCGATCGACGACTGGGCCGTGCCCGTGAAAGACGACGAAGGCGAACAGTACTAAGCGTTGAAACGTTAAAAATGCTGAAGAGATTCAGCTAGCGACAGCGCGATGAATTTCTACCAAAATCTCACGCAGAGCGTAGCGAAACTTCCACGCCGGATAGTGTTGCTGAAACTTCCGCACGTCACTGATCCACCAGATGTGATCGCCGATCCGGTTTTCCGCTTCGTAATGCCAGGTTAGTTTTCGCTCGCTGATCTTTTCGCACATCTCGATCGCTTCCAGCATCGAGCAATGGCAGTGCCGACTGCCGCCGATGTTATAAACTTCCCCGAGGCGCGGCGCCCGTATGAACTCGGTGAAGGCTTCCACGAGATCGAAGCTATGGATGTTGTCGCGCACTTGTTTGCCTTTATATCCAAAAACGCGGTAGGGCCGGCCGCTCACCGTGCAGATCATGAGATAAGAGAGAAAGCCGTGCAGCTCTCCGTGCCGGCGTGCGCCGGTCCGGTCAGGCAACCGCCGCGAAAACAAACGGTCGGCATCCCGAAATAACGTCCATATTCCTGTACGAGAAGATCGGCCGCAGTTTTTGAAGCGCCGAAGAGGGAATGCTTCGTGTAATCGATGCTCATCGTTTCAGAAATTCCCGGCTCATATTCATGCCCCGTCTCGATTTCCCAGCGCTTTTCGAGCTCGCGCAGCGGCAGCCGATTTGGCGTGTCGCCATAAACTTTGTTTGTCGATGTGAAAACAAACGGCGCCTCGGGACAAAAATTTCTCGCCGCTTCCAGCAAATTCAGTGTGCCGTTGGCGTTGACCGTGAAATCGGTCTGCGGATCGCGCGCCGCCCAATCGTGCGATGGTTGCGAAGCCGTATGCACGATCGCGTCGATCTTTCCGCCGTGTTGCTTGAATAACTCCGTGACTGCTGGCGCATCGCGAATGTCGATGTTGTGGTGCTCGTAACCGCGAACGTTTGCGATCAAATTGTCGCGTGTTTTCTTCGTCGAAGCTTCCGCGCCGAAAAATTGTGCGCGCAGGTCATTGTCAATCCCTACGATATGCGCGCCATCCTGGCTAAATCGTTTGACTGTTTCCGAACCAATCAATCCCGCGGATCCGGTGACGATAATTGTTCGCATTAGCTTAGGCGACGACAAGATCGACAATCACTCAAGATGGTTGGCCAAGAATCCAGGTTACATCGCCCGCGCTCGGATTTACTCGCGACGCGGGATATTTCGGATCGCCTTTGAGCACGCCGTCAATCAGCTTTTCTTGTTTTGTCGCGTTCACTAAAAAACAAATCTGCCGCGCATGATTGATGAGTGGCAACGTAAAGGTCAATCGCCAGGAATTGAATTGTGGGACAAAGTTCGCGATCACACGGCGGGCCGTTTCTTCCAGCCCGGCCGTCCCCGAAAACAAAGAAGCGGTGTGACCGTCTTCGCCCAGGCCGAGCAGAATCAAATCGTGCCGATAAACGTGTTCGCCGCGTTGCGTCGCCAGAAGGTCGAGATGATCCTGATATTCCTGGGCCGCAATTTGTGGCTCGATCTCGCCGCGCATCCGCATGATCGATCTGTCGGGCAGGTGCGCGGGAACAACAAGCGTCTCGCGAGCCATGCGGTAGTTGCTCTGCTCGTCATCCGGCGGAACGCAGCGTTCGTCGCCAAAAGTAATAAGGATTCTTTCCCATGGCAGATCGCGGCCGGTGCGCGCTAGTTCAGTGTAAACCGGGCGCGGCGTGTTCCCGCCGGAAAGGGCGATGCGAAACTCGTTGCGTTCCGCCAGCGACTTGCGGGCAAGATCGACAATGAAATTCACAGCGTCAGCCGCGAAATTTTTCGTGCGGATAATTTCGCGGCCCATGCACTCAAATCGCGCAATGCGATTGGCCGCGCTTTTCGAGATAACGCTGGTGATATTCTTCCGCGCGCCAGAATTTCGGCGCCGGCTCGATTTGCGTCACGATCGGCCGGCGAAAACGTCCGCTCTGGCCGATCTTTTCTTTCGATGCTTGCGCCGCTGCCTTTTGCGCGGGCGAATGATAGAAGATCGCGGAGCGATATTGCATGCCGACATCGGGCCCCTGGCGATTCAACGCGGTTGGATTGTGATTTGACCAAAAAACATCAAGCAGTTCATCGTAGCTAATCTTCGACGGATCGAATTCAACTTCGACCACTTCCGCATGCCCCGTCTCATCGGCGCAAACATCTTCGTAGGTCGGGTTATCTTTTGTTCCACCGGCGTAGCCGACCGCGGTCGAAGTTACGCCCTTTAGATTACGAAAAGTTTCTTCCACGCCCCAAAAACAGCCCGCGCCAAATGTCGCTTTCTCCGTCATGCCGGACGATGAAACGGAAATGCTTGGTGCGCAAGGCGAGTCGTTGCGATCGTTGTTGGTAGCGGCGCTCTGCGAGCATCGCACTAATTCATCGGCGGTCACAGACCGCCGCTACAGGGGAATTACATCACCATGCCGCCATCGACACAGAGCACCTGACCGGTTATGTAACTGGCTTCGCTGGAAGCAAGGAACGCGACGATATTTGCGACGTCCTTCGGCTCGCCAACCCGCGCGAGCGGAATCCTGCCGATGATGGTCTTTTGCACTTCTTCAGAAAGCGCGCTCGTCATGTCGGTAACAATAAATCCCGGCGCTACCGCGTTGACCGTGATCTTGCGGCTGGCCAGCTCGCGCGCGAGCGATTTGGTGAGACCAATCAGACCAGCTTTGCTCGCGGCGTAATTCGTTTGCCCCGCGTTGCCAATCAAGCCGATCACGGAGCTGATGTTGATAATTCGTCCGCCGCGCTGCTTGATCATCGCGCGCTGCACCGCTTGAACGAAGTTAAACGCGCCGCGTAAGTTGGTGTTGATCACGGTATCCCAATCTTCGATCGACATGCGCATGCTGAGTCCGTCGCGCGTTATGCCCGCATTGTTCACGAGGATGTCGATCTTGCCGAAATCTTCGAGGATTTTTGAGCCGATTTCTTGCACCGCGGCATGATCCGCGACGTCGACTGCGTACGCTTTCGCCGAATCCGCGCGAGCAACGTTCAACTCTTCCGCCGTGCGTTTCGCATTGTCCTTAGTGCGGCTCACGCATGCGACGCGCGCGCCGTCGCTCGCCAGCCGCAATGCAATCGCGTGTCCAATTCCCCTCCCCGCGCCGGTCACAATCGCAACTTGATTCTCGAGTCTCATCGTCAAGCTGCAATCCTGCGCTCTCGCGCAAAACTGTCAACGAAGGAGAACTGCGAGTGACGTAAAATTCAGAATTCAGGAAGCAAAAATTTGCAAAAACGCAACTTCGATCGCGAGCGCTTCCTGGATGTTGCGGCCGAGATGATCCCGCAATTCCTCGAGCCGGCGAATTCGGCGCAGAATTTCGGGCGTGGCGGAGCGCCTCGCTACCGCGGCTGTCTGCTTTTTCGCGGCTGGCAGATCCCGCATGTTCAAATCGCTGCTCGCGCGCAGAACGTCCGACCACCACTTGAGCAGCGTTTCGATGAGCGCGGCGCGCCGCTGAATATAAAGACTTTCGGCCAGGGCCTTGTAATATTCTTCCCGGTCTTCGAGCCACGCACCATCGGTTGAATTTCGGTAGCGTGCTTCTTCGCGCTTCAGCATTTCCGCATTTTCCGTTTTGATTTGCTCGCGGATCGCGCCGAGCAGACGCTGAAAACCCTGGGCGATCCGGTAAGCGTGTTGAATGCTCCAAGTCGGTTCGTTCGCCGCGTCTCCGAGCAAGTTTACCAACTCTGCTTCTTCAGCAGTAACGCGTTGTTCGTCGCTAGTCGCGAGCGGAATCGCAATGCAACGCGAAATAATTGTATCGGGCAAGGCCTCGGGTAATGCGCTAAGCAGAAGCAGTAACGAATCTTTCGGCGGTTCTTCCAGCGTTTTTAGAAATGCGTTTGCCGCTTGCGGTTGAAGCCGATCGGCTTCGGCAATAATCGCTACTTTGCGACGGCCCGCTGTCGCACGCATTTGCAACGCATGTTCAAGCGCGCGCACTTGCTCGATCACAATGCGCCGGGATTTTGATTCAGGCTCGGCCACAGAAATTTCCCGGGCGCTCGCCGAGAAAACGTTGCCCGGCTTCGTGCCATTTACGAGACTGGCCAGCTCCGCCGCAAGCAAGCGTTTGCCGCTGCCGGGCGATCCAGAAATCAAATAGGCGTGCGCGAGCCGATTCTGCTCGTAGGCTCGTCGCAAATATTCAAGCGCTGCCGTGTGCGAAAACGCCATCTCTAGATTTTGAATTTTAGATTTTCGATTTCAGCGAAAGCGTCGGAAAACGGTTCGAAACAATCTGCCAAATCTGATTGTCGATCTTGTCTTGCGATTGCGAACCATCGATCAAGACGATTCGATTTGGTTCGCGCGCGGCAAGTTCCCGATAAGCTGCGCGAACTCTCTCGTAAAATTCAGCCGATTCCTGCTCCATCCGGTCCGGCACCCGGGGCGATTGCATTCGTGATTGTGCCGTCGCAAGATCGATGTCGAGCACGAAGGTAAGGTCGGGAACGCAATCGCCCACTGCGAAAGCGTTCAGTTGCGCAACTATTTGTCCATCCAACTTTCGGGCCGCACCCTGGTAAACGGTGGTGGAATCGAAAAAACGATCCGAGATTACGCAGAGGCCGCGTTCCAGCTCGGGTTTGATGATTTCGCGGACGAGCTGACTTCGGCTGGCTTCAAAAAGCAGCAACTCGGTCTCGGCTGTCATGCCAATCCCGTGCGGATCAAACTGAAGAAGCTCGCGAATGGTTTCGCCGATCGCAGTGCCTCCCGGCTCGCGCGTCACTAAAAATGGAACACGGTTTTGCTCAAGACGCGCCGCAAGCTTATGCACTTGGGTGGATTTGCCGCATCCTTCCGATCCTTCAAAGGTGATGAATGGGAGGCGCGGCATCAGGTCGATTGTGAAACAAAGATCGACAATTGTCGAACGAGCAAGGAAAGGCGGTTTGGAAATCGCCGCTCCTTGGTTAATATGTTCGCGTGAAGAATTTTTGGCTGGTGAAACAGGAGCCGTCCGCCTACTCGTGGTCGGATTTTATCGCAGACGGCGCGACGAAGTGGACCGGTGTTCGAAATTACGCGGCGCGCAATAATTTGCGCCGTATGCGCAAAGGTCACGAAGTTCTTTTCTATCACAGTGGGGATGAAAAGGCTGTTGTCGGCGTGGCGAAGGTCACGCGAACGGCTTACCCCGATCCGACGGCGCCAGAAGAGGAAGATTGGAGCGCTGTCGATCTTGCACCGATTCGTCCACTCCGCCGACCAGTTACGCTTCGTCAAATCAAAGACCAGCCGCGCCTGAAAAAGATTCAACTGGTGAGGCAATCGCGTTTGTCGGTGATGCCCCTGAGCGCTGTCGAGTTTCGTGCAATTGCCCGGATGGGCGGACTCTAGCCGTCGCCCTCGGGGCGACGCAGGCAGATGTTTAAAATAATCATCGGCGCGCTTCGCAGAGCGAAGGGGCTACAGTTTTTTGCGCTTGTTGATAGCGCGCAAGCGATTGAAAATTGATCGGGATGACTACGGCGGTCGCAACTCAATTCCTGCCGGTGGTCGCAGCCGCGGGCGCCGCACAAAATCGTACTGTGGTTTCGCTGCACGACATTGCTCCTTCCAGCCAGGTTGTCGCGGAGAAGATTATTTCAGAACTAGGTCATCGCGGCGTACGCGTCTGTTCCCTTCTCGTCGTCCCTGATTATCATCACCAGGGTGCGGCCATGAAAGATCGACAATTCGTTTCCTGGCTGCGAGATTTGGAATCGGCCGGCTATGAGATCGTGATCCACGGGTATTTTCACGAACGGCGACGTGGCCAAGACGAAACCTTGCGAGAGAACTTCCTGACGAGATTCTACACCAACGAAGAAGGCGAGTTCTACGATCTCGGTTATGAGGAAGCGTTTCGGCGAATCACCGCCGCGCGCGATGAATTTTTGGCAAACCGCCTGACCCCCCGCGGTTTTGTCGCTCCCGCCTGGTTACTCGGCAAGGAAGGAGAGCGCGCCGCCCGCGATGCCGAATTGGAATACACGACACGGCTGCGCACGGTGCGCGACTTGCGTTCGGGTGAAGATTTCCCGGCAAGATCGCTCGTGTACAGCGTTCGAAGCAATTGGCGGCGCGGCGTGAGTCTCATTTGGAATGCTGCGCTTCTCCAATTTGTAAAAAACGCGCCGTTGCTCCGGTTGAGCATTCATCCGCCCGATTATTCTTATCGAGCCATCTGGCGCCAGATTGTCGATCTTATTGATGCAGTGGACGGAATGAGAACGGCAACGACGTATCGAGATTGGATCGCCGAGCAGAGGTCAGCGACAGACCGCGCCGTATAAAGAATGAGCAAGTGCGATCTTCATATTCACTCGCGCTACAGCGCGCGTTCTGAGGAATGGTTATTCCGCCGCTTCGATTTTCCCGACAGCTATTCCGATCCCAAAGAACTGCATCGACAATTGCTCGAGCGGGGGATGGATTACGTGACGATCACCGACCATGATACGATCGAGGGTTGTCTGCGCATATCGGAGCTGCCTCAATCTTTTATTAGTGAGCAGGTTACAAGCAATTTTCCGCAAGATACGTGTAAGATTCACATCCTGGTTTGGGGCATTTCCGAAGCACAGCATGCCGACATAGGAGTCGTTCGCGACAATATTTTTTCGCTGCAACGCTACCTCCAGGCCGGACAAATCGCGCATGCGGTGGCGCATCCGCTCTACAGTATCAATGGCAAACTGGAAGCGTCGCATCTGGAGCGATTGATCCTGCTCTTCAAACACTTCGAAGGGATCAATGGTTTACGCGACGCTCTTTTAAGCGAACTGGCCCAAACTCTTTTCAGCTCTCTTACGCCCGACAAAATCGACAAGTTGGCCGAGCAGCACAATCTCGCGCCCACTCATGCCGAGCCATGGCGAAAAATTTTCATCGGCGGTTCTGACGACCATGGCGGCATGTTCGTCGCCTCAGCTTACACCGAGACGCCGCCAGTCGACTCGATTGAGAAATTTCTCGAACACGTACGCGAAGGCCAATGCAAGGCGCAGGGTCAGAGCGGGACTCCCCTCGCCCTTTCGCATGGCTTTTACAATACTGTCTCCTGTTTTATCCAGGACCGCTTCCACGAGAAATTAGGCACAAATGCTACGCTGCTCGAACAGATGTTCTCGCGTTTTATGGAGGGACGAGATCCGACCGAGTTCACGCTCGCGGAAAAAGTGAGCTTCATCGCGCAAGGCGTTTTATCAGGGAAAATTTTTGAACTGGCGAAGCCGGCGAACATGTCGCTCTGGAAAGAGCTTTCCGGTTATTTCGCGCAGGCCGAAGTGAAAGCGAAGCTCGCGGAGGATCTCAACACTGTTACCGAACCGGAGCGCCGGGCATTTCTCATGGCCAACCTGGTCGCGGAGCAACTTGCGTTTCGTTTCTTCCAAAAATTCGTCCAGCAAATCACCGCCGGCAACATGGTGGAAAGCATGCAGGCGCTCAGCGCCATCGCCCCCATCCTGGTCATCCTCACGCCCTACATTTACGGGTTTCACAGCCAGGCGCCGTCGCGTAAATGGTTGCGACACATTTTCGAAGAATTAACGGGGCAACTTCCAGCGGTCCTGCAGAACCGAAAGCGCGCGTGGTTCACGGACACCCTCGAAGATGTCAACGGCGTCGCGACCACCATCCGGAAAATGACTGCGGCCGGAGCCGCGGCCGGAAAAGAATTGATCGTTGTCACGTCCCGACGCGAGCTGCAAATCGACGACATTCCAATCAAAAATTTTCGGCCGATTGGCGAATTCGAATTGCCTGAGTATGAACTCCAAAAACTGAGTTTCCCGCCGATTCTGCAAATGCTCGATTACATCCAACGAGAAAGATTCACCGAAATCATCATCAGCACGCCGGGACCGATCGGCCTCACTGCGCTGCTCGCGGCCAAGATGCTCAACCTGCAAACCAGCGGCATTTATCACACCGATTTCCCGCAATACATCCGCATCCTGACGGAGGACAGTTTTCTCGAGAGCGTGGCCTGGCATTACATGCACTGGTTCTATGGCCAGCTCGACACGGTCTTCGTAAACTCGGACGAATACCGGCAAAGCTGGATCAAGCGCGGGCTCGATCCGGCAAAGTTGGAAATTTTCCCGCGCGGCCTCGACACTGAGCTGTTCACGCCCGCACGGCGCGATCCTGCATTCTGGGAAAAATTCGGTCCGACCAACGGCGATGTCCGTCTCCTTTACGTCGGCCGCATATCGAAGGAGAAAGACCTCGATGTTTTGGCGAAGGCTTATCGGCAACTTCGCGACGAGGGTTTGTCGATCCAACTTCTCATTGTTGGTCATGGCCCCTATTCGGAAGCGCTTTCTGAAACAATTCCGGACGCAATCTTCACCGGCTATCTGAGAGGCAAGGAGCTAGCCACGGCATATGCCTCGGCTGACGTTTTCGCCTTTCCAAGCACGACCGACACATTCGGCAACGTCATCATCGAAGCGCAGGCATCAGGTGTTCCGGTTATCGTATCCGATTCCGGTGGACCGAAAGAATTGGTGGAGAACAATAAAAACGGTCTCATCACCAAATCACATGACGTGGAAGATTTCACGCGCGCCATCCGAGAGTTGGTGGTCGATCCAGCGCTGCGAGAGCGAATGGGCAATCGAGCCCGGCAAAGCGTCATCGATCGCACCTGGCCAAGCGCCTTCCGTAAATTTTGGTCGATAACGGAAGTGTAGCTATCCCGTTCCAAAGTAGCGATCGCCCGCGTCGCCCAGGCCGGGTCGTCCAGGCGCGCCCAGCTTCGCAGAGCAACAACATCGCGATCTCTTGTAGATTGCGACGGAACTCCTCAGGCGCGGTCGTCTTCGCGCGCAAGATCGACAATTTCACGGCTGCGAGTGGATACTCGATAAGGTTGACCTTGGGATTTGCTATTGTCATTTCCAAAGGGACCACTGCGCATCCAGCTTTTTTATGCAAGGTTGAACTGGTATGCAGGGCGCGCCCGGCCATTTTTACTTATCGATCTTCCGATGAAAAGCGAAATCACTTCCATGCACAACCAGCGGAGCGCTCGTGGGCGAAAAAGTGGCGTGACTGAGCTCGCAAAACGTCGTTATCCAATCGGTGCCGAATTAATCGGCCTAAAGGAAACGCATTTCCGGGTCTGGGCGCCAAAAGCGCAACATGTCGATCTTGTTCTGGAAGAGAGCGCGGAGAAAAATGCGAAGCGAACATTTCATCCGCTGAAAACTGAAGACGGAGGTTACTTTTCCGGCGTTGCCGGCGTCGGCGCGGGATCGTTTTATCGCTTTCGGATAAACGAGGACGAACATTTTCATCCCGATCCGGCTTCTCGCTTTCAACCGCATGGGCCGCACGGTTCCTCCTGCATTGTCGATCCAGCGAAGTTTCCGTGGACGGATTCGCAATGGCCAGGTTTGAAAATGAAAGGCCAGGTCATTTACGAAATGCACATCGGCACATTCACCCCGGAAGGCACGTGGAAATCGGCCACAAAACAGCTATCGGAGCTCGCGAGGATCGGCATCACAGTTGTCGAAATGATGCCGATCGCCGATTTCCCGGGAAATTTCGGCTGGGGATACGACGGGGTCAATCTGTTTGCAGCGACGCACCTCTATGGCACGCCGGACGATCTGCGCACCTTTGTCAATCACGCGCATTCGTTAGGCCTGGGCGTGATTCTCGATGTGGTTTACAATCACTTCGGCCCCGACGGAAATTATCTCGCTGTTTATTCCGACGATTATTTGACGCGCGAGAAGGAGAACGACTGGGGCGACTCGATTAATTTCGACGGGTCAAACTCGGGACCGGTGCGCGAATTTTTCATCACCAACGGTCGCTACTGGATCGACGAGTTCCATTTCGATGGATTTCGCTTCGATGCGACGCAGAGCATCTTTGATAAATCCGAGGAATACATCATCGGCGCCATCGGCCGCGCCGCGCGCAAAACCGCGGGAAAGCGCTCGATCATTTTGATCGCGGAAAATGAACGACAGGAAACCAAATTGATAAAACCGCGCAGTGAAGGCGGCGATGATCTTGACGGACTCTTGAACGACGACTTCCATCACAGCGCGGGCATCGCACTGACCGGGCGCAACGAGGCTTACTACACCGACTATCTCGGCTCACCGCAGGAATTCATTTCCGCGGCCAAATACGGCTACCTCTTTCAAGGGCAACCGTACTCCTGGCAGGAGGCACCGCGCGGCACGCCGACGTTTAAGGCGACGCCGGAAGCGTTCGTCGCCTTCATCGAGAATCACGATCAGGTCGCAAACACGGCGGCGGGTGAGCGGTTGCGTTTCCAAACGTCGCCCGGACGATATCGCGCCATGACCGCGCTGCTTTTGCTCGGGCCATGGACACCGATGCTTTTTCAAGGTCAGGAGTTCGGCGCGTCGACCCCGTTCATATTTTTCACGGACGTGGGCGATGGCGCGATGCGCGAGGCAATCCGCAAAGGGCGCTTCGAGTTTCTCGCTCAATTCCCGTCACTGGCCGCTGAAGAAACGCAGAAAGAACTGCCGGTGCCGTCTGACCCAAGAGTTTTTGTGCGCTGCAAGCTTGATTTTTCCGAGCGGCAGAAAAACAAAGAGCTTTATGATCTGCATGTCGATCTTTTGCGGTTGCGCCGGGAAGATTCGCGCTTCCAAAAACAGAGATTGGGCGGAGTGGACGGGGCCGTGCTCGGGCCGTTCAGTTTTGTTCTCCGGTATTTTAGTGAAGGAAACGTCGACGATCGATTACTAGTCGTGAACTTTGGCGAAGGCCGGGTGCTTACCCCTGCCCCGGAACCGTTGCTCGCACCACCGCTGGGCTTGGAATGGGAAACTCTTTGGTCGAGCGAATCGGTTTCCTACAGCGGACCTGGAGTCGTGACCGTCGCGACGCAGGACAGTTGGACTTTGCCGGCGGAAGCAACCATCGCGCTGCGGCTCATTCCGGAGAAAGCGCCGCGCCGACAACCGAAAAAAAGAAGATTGGTTTGAGCAACATTGCTGTTTGCATCGACAATGGATGAACAAGCAATTTGAAACAAGCCAGCCGGTGGTCCGCGCGATGCCGTGGGACGGCGCGCACATGTCGCGCGAGCTTTTGCTCAATCGCGAATGGCTCGTGACCAACGGACTCGGCGGTTATGCCTCCGGCACTGTCTCCGGCGCAGTCACGCGTCGCTATCATGGATTGCTCATCGCGGCGCTGCCGGGGCCGCTCGGGCGCGTCGTGATGTGGAGTCACGTATCGGAATTTCTGCGCTTCAGTAACGATGACGTGGTTTCTCTCGGCGCGGAAGAGCGCGCCGGCGGACAGCTTGATTTAAAAAGCGCCGACTACTTGACCGAGTTCCGACTCGAGGATGGGCTTCCCGTCTGGACTTATCACGTGCGCAAGGTGGTGGTCGAGAAGCGCGTGTTGCTTCCTCATTTGCAGAACACCGTTCACGTCAGCTACCAGGTAATCTCAAAGGGAGTGCCGCCGCGACTCCAATTGCGGCCCGCTTTTCATTTTCGACATCATGAATCGCCGGTCGATGCGGATCTGGCCGCGCCCTACAAACTCACCGCCGTCGATGGTCGTTACGAAATCGCCGCGGCCCGCCGAAAGTTACCGCCGCTCCGCATGCAACTGCATGGTCGTGAATCCGCTTTCACGATTGCTCCATCGAAAATTCCTCAAGTGGTTTATCGCATCGAGCAGCAGCGGGGCTATGCATACGAAGGCGAACTCTGGAGCCCGGGATTCTTTCGAGTCGATCTTACCGAGCGAAGCACAGCGACGCTGGTCGGCTCAACCGAGCCGTGGGACATTATCGACGTTCTCGGGCCCGAAGACGTTCTCGCGGCCGAACGCGAGCGGCGCGCGCGTCTGCTTCACGTCGCCATTCCGAAGGCACGTCAAAGTTTTCCGGCGGAGCTGGTTTTCGCGGCCGACCAGTTTGTCATCACGCCGGCGGGACGATTCGAAGAAGCGGCGCGCGCACATGCCGCCGGCGACGAAGTGCGCACCGTTATCGCCGGCTACCACTGGTTCACAGATTGGGGGCGCGACACGATGATCAGTCTCGAAGGCCTGACGTTAATTACCGGGCGCTGGCTCGAAGCGGGCTACATCTTGCGCACATTTGCGCACTATGTTCGCGATGGTTTGCTCCCAAACATGTTTCCCGATGGCGCGAAGGAAGGGAAATACAACACTGCAGACGCAACGCTTTGGTTCTTTCATGCACTGGGCCGTTATCTCGAGCGGGCGGCGGACCGCACAACGTTGAAAATTCTTCTGCCGGAGTTAATCGACATCGCCGAGCATCATTTGCGCGGCACCAAGTTCAATATTCATGTCGATCCAAACGATGGCCTGCTCGTGCAAGGCGAGGAGGGCTATCAGCTCACCTGGATGGACGCAAAGATGGGAGATTGGGTCGTCACGCCGCGCCGCGGCAAAGCGGTCGAGATCAACGCGCTTTGGTACAACGCGCTTTGCCTGCTTGCCAATTGGTTGCGCGAAACCGGCGACGAAACTTCTGCGCAACACTACGCTCAACACGCCGAACGTGCGCGCGTTTCATTTAACAATGGATTTTGGTTCGCGGAGGGCGGTTATCTTTACGACGTTGTCGATGTTGACAGCGGCTCAAGCAACGATTCGTCGTGCCGGCCCAATCAATTGTTCGCCATCTCGCTCGATCATCCCGTGCTCGATGCGGAACGTTGGAGCTCGGTGCTCGACGTGGTCGAGAAAAAATTGCTCACGCCGGTCGGTCTGCGCACGCTTTCGCCTGACAGTCCCGATTACAAACCGATTTACGCGGGTGATCTGCGTTCGCGCGACGGCGCGTATCATCAGGGCACGGTTTGGGCCTGGCTGATCGGGCCGTTTATCGATGCATGGCTGAAAGTTCATCCTCATGATCGAGCCGCCGCGCGTAAATTTCTTGAAGTTTTTCCGATCCATCTGAGCGACAACGGCATCGGCACGATCAGCGAAGTTTTTGATGCGCGCGAGCCGCACATGGCCGGCGGCTGCATCGCGCAAGCGTGGAGCGTGGCGGAAGTTTTGCGCGCCTGGGCAAAGACCGCCTGAGCGACAGCCCGCAAGATCGACAACAATCGGTAGGGCGAGACGGCGCCTGCCCTGAGCGGCATGACAAAGCGCCGACTCTCGGTCGCCATTTGCGCAGCGCGCTTTTCCAGCGCATTACTTTCCCCAATGAGATTCTCGCTCGCGAGCACCAGCGCATTCGCTGCGATTCTTCTCTTTGCAGATTCGACCAGTGGACAATGGTGGCGTCTTCGACCAGAATCGACACCGACGCCTGTACGTCGCGCGCCGCCGGCACCAGTTGCTTCTCCAAAAGCGAGAGCGAAGGCGACTCCAGAAATTTACGTTGCGCTGCCGAATTACGATGAGGAGACGGCGACGCGGCTGCAGATTTTTCTCGATAACAATGATTTCGGGCCGGGAAAGATCGATGGCAAGATGGGCGAGTTTTTTCGCAAGGCGCTCGTCTCTTACAAACACTCGCACGCCATGCGCGAAACCGGTTTTGTCGATCAATGGTTGCTCGATCAAGTGCCGGTGACGTTCACGACCTACACGATCAAACCAGACGATCTGAAATTCGTCGGGCCCGCGCCGACCAGTCACGCTGAGCAGGCGAAACTGAAAGCGCTGTTGTATGGCTCGCTCCTCGAATTTGTCGCGGAACGTTTTCATTCGGCCGAGGCCTACATTCAGAAACTGAATCCCGGAAAAAACTGGGGACATCTTCAACCGAGCGAGACACTGACCGTGCCGAACGTGTTACCGTTCGAGATTGAAAAAATCACGGAAGGGAAGATTCCTGAAAATCCGGCATTCGCCCCGCGCAAAATTTACGTCGACACGAAAGAGCACCTGCTCGAAGTCTTCGCTAACAATCAGCTCGTCTGCGTTTTTCCGATCACACCAGGATCGACGTCTCTGCCGGCGCCGGTCGGCACATGGAAAATCGTCGGCGCGGCCACCTGGCCATGGTTCCGCTACGATGAAGGGATGCTCAACTACGGCGTGCGCACCGAGAATTTTTACAACCTTCCGCCCGGGCCGAACAATCTCGTGGGCGTTCTCTGGATGGGCTTGAACAAGACCGGTATCGGCATTCATGGCACGAACAATCCGGAAACGATCGGACGTGCGGCGAGCCACGGCTGCATTCGGCTGGCGAACTGGGACGCGGCGCGGCTTAAAGATTTGGTGAGCGTGGGCAACACCGTCATCATTTTTTAACTGTAGCGGCGCTGTGTGAGCGCCGATCTAATTGCAATTCGGCGGTCACAGACCGCCGCTACAGAGAAGCGAATCACTCTTGCCCGCTTCGCAAACGAGCCATATTTTACCAAGCAACGGAGGATGTCGATGAAAGCAACCAGTGGTATCAGCCTGGATAATGCGGCGGTCGCCGCAACGCCCAAACATCTGCTGCAATTCGCAGTCGATCAACGCTACGACGATTACACGCCGGTCGATCATGCTGTCTGGCGATTCATCATGCGGCAGAACATTTTTTTTCTGCGCGAGTACGCGCACAAGGTTTATTTCCAGGGACTGCTCGACACCGGGATTTCATTTGAGCGTATCCCGCGCATTCAGGAAATGAACGATATCCTCGCGAAGATCGAATGGGGCGCGGTGGCGGTGGACGGATTCATTCCGCCGGCCGCATTCATGGAATTTCAAGCTTACAAAGTTCTCGTGATCGCGTGCGACATGCGTCAAATCCATCACATTGAATACACCCCGACGCCCGACATTGTGCATGAAGCGGCTGGGCACGCGCCGATCATTGTCGATCGCGAATACTCAAATTATTTACAACGCTTTGGCGAAGTCGGCGCGAAAGCGATGTCGTCGAAGAAAGATTTCGAGGTCTATCAAGCGATCCGTCACTTGTCGATCTTGAAGGAGCAGCCGAACAGCGATCCCAAAGAAGTCGAAGAAGCACAAAAGCTGGTCGAGCATCGACAAAAAACTCTCGGCAAACCATCCGAGATGGCGCTGCTCTCGCGGCTGCATTGGTGGACGGTTGAGTACGGACTTATCGGGACGATGGAGAACCCGAAGATCTACGGCGCGGGATTGCTTTCATCGATCGGCGAGAGCGTGAGTTGCCTCGAGCCGGAGGTGAAAAAGATCCCCTACTCCATCGACGCGGCGAATGTGCCGTTCGACATCACCACGAAACAGCCGCAGCTCTTCGTCTGCCGCGATTTCAAA
>CATPAW010000180.1 GCA_955652255.1 uncultured Chthoniobacterales bacterium
CACCCCAAGCGGCGTACACGGCACGAAGCCAATCGGATCGCCCATCGCCAGCTTGGCCACATTGAGTGGATGAAAACCGTCCACGTCTTTGCGCGGATCGAGCGCGCGCACGATCGCGGATTCATCGATCTGTTTCGGTGGCGGCGATTGCACAAGAATTCCATGGACCTTGGGATCGCGATTTAATTCGTCGACCCGCGCGAGTAATTCGCTCTGCGTGGTCGAAGCTGGGAGCTCGAGCTTGACCGAATGCAAGCCAAGCTCGCGACTCTTTTTGTCTTTTGAGCGAACGTAGGTCTGCGACGCTGGATTATCGCCGACGAGAACGACCGCAATCCCAGGCGTGACCCCTTTCGATTTCAGGTCGGCAATCTCGCGCCGAAGATCGACATAAACCTTTTCGGCAATCGAGCGGCCGTCGATCAGATTTCCCATGCGGCGAGCTTAAATGAGTCAGCGGCGCTCAACCAGCGACATCATCGCATTTTGGAGACGCAGTCGCTCGTTTTCGAATTCTTCGGGCGTCGGTGTCAATCTTGTCCGGTGTGACTGACCGATGATGACGCGCACTTTGGCAAATGGTCGCGGAATGATGAACCTGTCCCAACTTTTCACCCGCCAGCAACTCGAATATTCCATGTTGATGGGAACGATCGGGGCTCCGGTTTTTTGCGCGAGAAAGATAATCCCTGGTCCGAGCACATAAGCGGGCCCACGCGGACCGTCGGGCGTCAGGAGAACGTCGCGACCGGACGCAAGGACTTCGCTCAACTCGAGAAGCGCGGTGGCGCCCATTCGTGAACTCGACCCGCGCACCACGTCAAATCCGAAACGTTGAGTCACGTCCGCGATGAGATCTCCGTCACGGCTCGCACTGATTAGGCCGGCGCCTGGTCGATTCGGAAAAAATTTCTTAAGAATAAATGAAATCAGCAGGAGCCGATTATGCCAGAGCGCGGCAATGTAATTTCCCGCTACTGGTTTTCCCAAAACATTCGCGCGGTCCTCGATTTCGTAACGGAGGGTTCGCGCCCAAACCTGGAGCAAATAAAATCCAAACGCGATCAGCCATCGCGCGCGCCAGCCTTCGATCTTCAAGGCTTCTTTTTGCGGGCGCCACGGCGCGACGTTTGATCGGCCCAGCGATAGGCGCGCGGGTTCGGCAAGCCGATTTGATCGAGAATCCGCCAGACCACGGTGTCGACCAGATCAACAAGTGAAGTCGGGCGGCTGTAAAAAGACGGAATTGCCGGCAATACGATCGCGCCTGCTTCCAGCAGTGTGACGATGTTACGCGCGTGGATCAAATTCCACGGCGTCTCACGCGGCACGACAATCAATTTGCGTCGCTCCTTCAAAAAAACATCGGCCGCGCGCAAAAGCGCAGTGTCGCTCGAACCGGAGGCGATCCGCCCGAGCGTTGCCATCGAACAGGGAACGATCACCATGGCATCAAATCGAGCCGAGCCGCTGACGAACGGAACATTGAGATCGCTCTCGCCATACTGGACGATCCCCTTCGGAATCTTGAAGGCACCCAGTTCCTGTTTGGCGACTTGTTTGGCGTGACCGCTCAGAACCAGATGAATCTCGTGCGCGGCGGCGTCGATCTGCTCTAGTAGTCGTTGCAAATAGATCGAACCGCTGGCGCCAGTGGCGGCGATGACAAGTTTCATCGGCGAAGAGTTTGAATTTAATCGGTTAACGGGGCAATAAGATACACGATGGTTAAGAAACTGTTACACACGCGCTACCGGGTGAAGGATCTGGAGAAGACGGTGGCGTTTTACAAAGACGTGCTCGGGTTGCAAGAAACCAGGCGTCATACGTCCGGACGGGGATCGCAGCTCGTTTTTTTCAAAGCCCCCGAAGGCGAAGAAGAAATCGAGATCTGCAAATTCGACGAGAGCGGCCCGGTGGTGGTAGGTCCGGATCTGACTCATCTCGCATTTGAAGTGGACGATCTGGAGAAATTCGCACGCGACGCAGCGGCGAAAGGTTATCCGCTCTCCGATGGTCCTCATAAAACTTCAGGGGGCAGCGCGATCGCCTTTATCGATGCGCCGGAAGGCTACGAAATTGAACTAATCCAGCGCGGCAAGGATTTGTAACAACCGCTTGCGCGCGTTGAATCTTTATCGCTAATTTGCCGCCCATGAAGCGCTGGTATCGAGGCGGTTTTGTCTTCTGCGCGGTTGGACTCGCCGCCCTTTGTCTCGCGGCCGAGCCAGCCGCGATTACGTCAGACGAGGAAAATCCAAACGAGGTTCGGCCGACCGGCGTGCCGCATCGGCAGCATTCGAAAGCGAAATCTGCGACGACTGCAAAGTCGGATTCGGACGCGACATCAAGCGCAACACCGCGACCGCACCGAACACATCGCAGCACCGCGAAATCGCGCGAATCTGAGGAGCCGATTCCAACACAGACCGTGCCGGGCTCTGTTCCGAAGACCGGCGCGAGCTCAGTCATCGTGATCAATGTTAGTAATGGACAAGTGCTCTACGAAAAAAATCCGGACCAAATCCGAGCGCCTGCAAGTACGACCAAGTTGTTAACCGGATTGATCGTGGCTGAAAGCGGCTCCTTGGATCGGCCGGTGACGGTCGCGCAGGTCGACACTTTCGCGGAGCCGGTAAAACTAAATATTAAACCCGGGGATATTTATCAACGGATCGACCTCCTGCGCGCGTTGCTGGTAAAAAGCCCGAATGACGTTGCGCGTTGTTTGGCGCGAGACAATGCCGGCAGCATCGAAGCGTTCGCCGAAAAGATGAACCAGCGCGCAACGGCCCTAGGGGCGACGCATTCACACTTCGTGAACCCGAACGGATTGCCGGACGCAAGGCAATATTCGACCGCGCGCGACCTGTCGACGATCGCGCGGGTGGCGTATGCGAATCCCACAATTCGTTCGATCGTTTGCCTGCCGCAGCTGGTTTTCCGCTACGCCAATGGCCACACACGTGAATTGGAAAACACCAACAAACTTTTGAAGCGATTGCCCTACTGCAACGGGATGAAGACTGGTTACACCGAGGCCGCCGGGAAATGTTTGATCGCGAGCGGTTCGCGACCGGGCAAAGACATCATCGTCGTTGTGCTCGGTGATAGTCACTCCGGAGTCTGGCGGGATGCAGGCAATTTGCTCGCATGGGCGCTTTGGAGTCCGTCGGCCGGATGACCGATATTTTCGCGCGGCAACTTGAAGCTTTGCGCGCGCGCTCGTTAGATCGACATCTACGCGAAATATCCAGCCCGTCGGGGGCGATTGTCGATCTTGACACCAAACGGCTGATCAATTTTTCCTCAAACGATTACCTCGGGCTGGCGAATGATCCGCAGTTGCGCGAGGCGGCGACGGAAGCGATTGCGGAATTTGGTGTGGGCGCGGGCGCGTCTCGACTGATCAGCGGGACGCAATCGCCGCATGTTCGCCTCGAAAACCGCACTCGCGAAATGGAAGGAAACGGAGGCGGCCCTCTGCTTCAGCAGCGGTTACGCGGCAGCGCTGGGAACAATTCCGGCGCTGGTCGAGAAAAACGACGTCATCATTCTCGACAAATTGTGTCACGCATCGCTGATCGACGGCGCGAAATTGAGCGGAGCGACCCTACGCGTTTTCCCCCACAATCATCTGGGCAAGCTGAAGAGCCATCTTGAATGGGCGCGGCAAAAGAACTCTGCGGCGTGCATTTTGATTGTCACTGAATCTGTCTTTTCAATGGACGGCGATCGCGCACCGTTGCCGGAAATCGTTAAGCTGAAGAAAGACTTCGGCGCCCAGCTATTTCTCGATGAAGCACACGCTGTCGGAGTGATCGGGCGAAATGGGCGAGGCCTAGCTTTCGAAGAGAACCTGAGCCAGGAAGTCCATGTTCAAATGGGAACGCTGAGCAAAGCGCTCGGCGTGAGCGGCGGCTACATTTGCGGATTGCGAAACATGACTGAGTGGCTGATTAACCGGGCCCGCTCGTTTATTTTTTCGACGGCGCCGCCTCCGGCGTTGGCTGCGGCGGCAAAGGCGGCGGTCGATTTTCTTTCATCGGACGAAGGAGAAAAACGGCGGCAACGGCTCTGGCGTAACATCGACATCCTGGCGGAAGAGCTGTCGATTGAACCAGCCAGCGCGATTGTTCCTTGGATTATCGGTGACGAGAAAGCGACGCTGGTTGCGGCGCAGAATCTTCAAGACAACGGATTTCTTGTCCCGGCAATCCGCTATCCGACAGTGGCTAAAGGCACGGCGCGATTGCGAATCACGCTTTCAGCAGCGCACGAAGCAACCCAGCTTCGGTCGCTGGCTGGCGTGATAAAACGCCTCCCGAAAAGAGACTGAACGAAACCGATTCGCCGATTACGGAGTGCGCGAGGCCGCCCAGTAGCGGAGCAACGGACTCGGCATTAACGCCGGATTTTGGTCGACCGTCGCGGGAGCATCGGCCGGAACATCTTCCGGACCTTCGGCCGGAGGTGCCGGCTCTTCACCGATTGCGCCCGGCTCGGTCGCATTGCTGGCGTACTTGGTCATCAGGCGCTGCTCGAGCGTTTGGTTGGCAGTCGTCGTCTGAGAAGTGGTCGAACAAGCTGGGAGGAGCGCGAGGCTGAGCAGGCAGAAAGCGATTCCGATTTTCATTAGACTGTGAAAGTTAGTGCTGGCGACGCTTTTATAATTACTATAATCAGCTCGCGAATGGCAAGACTTTTTTGCCCTCACAAAAACCGGCCCAAAATTGGCCGCAGCTTCTTTGCCGTCGCCTTTGGCCAGAGCGTCCGTTCCGTCACCAATGCGTTGTCGAGCGACCGATGATCGGCCCAGCCCGGGTCGGCCGGAATTCGGGGGATCACTTCGAGCAAGACTTTCTTAGCAGCTTCGGCGTTCGCGGTCAGGTGTCCAAAGACCGTCTGGGCCGACACCGGCTCCTCTTCGACCTTCCAACAATCGTAATCGGTAATCATCGCCATCGTGGCCAGGGCGATTTCCGCTTCGCGCGCCAATTTTGCTTCCGGCAAATTCGTCATTCCGATCACGTCAAAGCCATTTCGACGATTTAATTCGGACTCCGCCCGCGTCGAAAATGCCGGTCCATCCATGTTCACGTAGGTGCCGCCGTTGTGAACGGTAACGCCGACTTTTTTCGCTGACTCGGCCAGCAGATTGCGCAACGGGAGGCTAATCGGTTCTCCAAAAGAAACGTGTGCGACAATTCCTTCCCCAAAAAACGTGTGGTGGGCGCGCAAACTTGTGCGGTCGTAGAATTGCGACGGCAGCAAAATGTCGCGGGGCTTGTATTTTTCCTGCAAGCTGCCGACGGCGGTGACGGCAATGATCCAGCGCACATTGAGTGAGCGCAGCGCGTAAATATTCGCACGATGATTCAGTTCGTGCGGGAGAATGCGGTGGCCTCGGCCGTGTCGCGGCAAAAAGTAAACCCGTCGTCCGCTGATGTTTCCGCCGATTAGCGCGTCGGAAGGCGAACCAAACGGCGTCTCGATCTTTTGCTCGGTCGCATCGCGCAGCTGCTCCATCTGATACAAACCGCTCCCGCCAATGATGCCTATTGCCGGAGTCCCGTCTTTCATTTTGCGCCGCGATTAAATCTGAAAGATCGACGAGTTGGGAAGCGTATAATCGGGATGAAACAAATTCGCCGACTGCTTAAAATTTTCGCACTGTTCAGTTTCTTATTTTTCGGATCTTGCGAATCCTACGTGTCCACCGGCGGCGCCGGCGCCGCTCGATTCGCCCAAGCGCCGACCGATCGGCCCGGTCTCGGCACAAAATGGGGCGAAACCCGCAGATGGCGTGTTGGCTACGCCAGTTTTCGCCGCGCGGACCCGATCCATCCACTGGCGGCAGCATCGATTTACTACAATGACGCCACCGGTATTCGCGCGATGGCCCGCGCGGTGACGTGGCAGCGGCAGTGGCCTGTGTTGCCCGCGTCGACCGAAAACGTGATTTCAGTTGGTCTCAAAGACCAGAGCGGACGCTTCCTTCCCGGGCTGATCATCGGCGACCGCTGGTTTGTTGTTGGTGAGCAAGGTCGTCGTTACTCAATCGTGGTCCGGAACAAAACGGATCTGCGCCTTGAGATTGTTTTGTCTGTCGACGGACTCGATGTCCTGGACGGAGGCAAAGCCTCGCTGCGAAAACCCGGTTATATCATGGCGGCAAAGTCGCAATTGAAAGTTGAAGGCTTTCGACAAAGCACTGAGGCGGTTGCGGCGTTTCGTTTCGGACCGGTTCGCGAATCCTACGCCGCCGAGAAATATCGCAGCACCCGAAACGTCGGAGTTGTCGGTGTAGCTGTGTTCAATGAATTCGGGACGAATCCCTGGACTGGCGAAGAAGTGCAAAAGCGGTTGAACGCAAATCCATTTCCCGGACGGTTCGCCACGCCACCGTAAGATCGACATCATAGCAAAGCCGTAGCGCCGGGCGCGCG
>CATPAW010000181.1 GCA_955652255.1 uncultured Chthoniobacterales bacterium
AAGATTTTTTGATGCGCCAACGGCCTCCGATTTGTATGGCTGGCAATTGGCCACGTTGAACAAGATAATAAACGGTCGGCAATGGAATCCGGAGGTATTTGGCCGTTTCCTTGACCGTGAGGAGGTTATGCATGGAAAAAAGTCATCTACTTGAGCAAAAATGGGCAAACCAATTTGACACCACCAGCGTTATAAGTTTTAGAATCGGTGTCAATGCTTTGTTCGGCCGGATCGCGCCGCGTCCGCCCCCGGTTGTCTGCGCCACGGGCTCACTTCGCGACTGGACAAGGCGGTAGCGGCGGTTGACTATTCGCATTTTATGAGCGTGCTGTTCTTTAAGCGCTTTTTGCAGCGACCGTTTCAAATCGCTTCCATTGTCCCTAGCTCAAAAGCACTGGTCGAGCGCGTCGCTAGCAAGATAGATTTCAGCCGGCCACGCGTGATCGCCGAGTACGGTCCCGGCGAAGGGGTGCACTCGCGCGAAATCGCGCGCCGGATGAGCCGGGATTCGCACCTTCTTCTATTTGAACTCGATCGCGCCTTCTCCAGCGATCTCGAACGGCAATTTGCCGGCGATCGGCGCGTGCACGTGATTCATGGAGACGCGGCGCGTTTGCCACAGGAATTAGAGCGCCGCCGTATGGCTAACTGCGATTATATTCTTTCCGGAATTCCCTTCAGCATTCTCAAGATCGACAAGAAACGCGCGCTTCTTCAAAAAACGTACAACGCGCTCGCGCCGGGCGGCAGCTTCATCATCTATCAGGTGACTAACGAACTAAAACAGCACGCCACCCTTTTCGAGTACGCAGAGTCAGAATATTTTCTGCAAAACATTCCGCCGATGTTCATCACTGTCTTTCAAAAAACGCCCACGCTGAACGGCCGTCGTCGCGAGGTCAAATGGAGCCGCGCTCCCGCAAATCGGTAGGCATGAGCAGCGGAGCGACGCGGATGGAGAAGGACTCGATGGGCGAAACGTCCGTTCCGGCCACCGCTCTTTATGGCGCTTCCACCCAACGCGCCGTCATTAATTTTCCAGTCAGCGGTTATCGATTTTCGAGGGAATTTATTCGCGCGCTTGGTTTAATTAAATGGGCGGCCGCGCAAGCAAATCATGATCTTGGTTTACTTGATGCCCATCGCTGCGCGCTCATCGTCCAGGCGGCCGAGGAAGTTATCGATGGAAAACTCGATGAACATTTCCCGCTCGATATTTTTCAGACTGGCTCCGGCACGAGCACGAACACGAACGCGAACGAAGTGATCGCGAACCGTTGCACGCAACTCGCGGGCAAACCGACCGGCTCGCGTGAAGTCGTTCATCCAAACGATCACGTGAACATGGGACAATCGAGCAACGATGTGATTCCATCCGCCATCCATATCAGTGCCGCCGAGCAGCTAAAGAAGCGCCTCGCTCCCACGCTGGAAAAGTTGCAGGGCGCGCTCGAGACGAAAGCGAAGGAGTTTTGGGAGATAATCAAAATCGGCCGAACACACTTGATGGACGCGACGCCGATACGGCTCGGCCAGGAATTTTCCGGTTATGCGCAACAAGTCGCCTATGCGCGAGCGCGCACCGAAAAAGCAATCGACATTTTGCGCGAGCTCGCGCTCGGCGGCACCGCAGTCGGTACCGGCCTGAATCGACATGTCGATCTTCCGGGCAAGATGATGCGGCATCTGAAACAGCGCACCGGCATTGCTTTTTACGAAGCCAAAAATCACTTCGAAGCGCAAGGCGGCAAAGATGCGGTGGTCGAAGCGAGCGGACTGCTCAAAACGATCGCGGTCAGTCTGTTCAAAATCGCCAACGACATTCGCTGGCTCGGGAGCGGCCCGCGCTGCGGCATCGGTGAAATTCAATTACCGGCCACACAACCGGGCAGCTCGATCATGCCGGGTAAAGTGAACCCAGTGATGTGCGAATCGCTCATGATGGTTTGCGCGCAAGTGATCGGCCACGATGGAGCCATCACCTGGGCGGGTGCGAACGGAAATTTCGAGCTCAACGTGATGATGCCGGTGATGGCATATGATCTTCTCGAATCGATCCGGCTGCTCGCGAACGCCGTCGTTATTTTCTGTGACAAGTGCGTCATTGGGATCAGCGCAAACAAAAAGCGTTGCGAGGAGTTAGTCGAGTTGTCGATGGCGATGGTGACGAGCCTCGCCCCAAAAATTGGCTACGATCGTGCCGCGGAAATCGCGAAAGAAAGCATCGCGACGGGGCGGACCGTGCGCGAAATCTGTCGTCAGAAAAAAATATTGCCCGAAGCGGAACTAAACCGCGCGCTCGACCCGATTGCGATGACAGAGGCCGGCGGTGAAAGGGCCGCTAATGGAGAGCGTCGCGCAAAAAATTCTCCCTGAGTTGTAACCGCCCTGCGCTCGGCTTTTCCTAGATCGACATATGGTCGCTAACGTCAACGGACCCCAATTCTCAGGCGGCGCGAACATCGCGCTCAAATGCCCGAGCCACACCTACGAGCAGACGATCGCCTTTTATCGCGATACGCTGGGGTTGCCATTGATCGAGGAAGAAGCCGATGGTTGCATTTTCCAATTTGGCCCTAACCGGCTTTGGATCGACAAGGTTCCAAATTTGAGCCAGCCCGACATTTGGCTGGAATTGCAAACGAATGATACGGAAGCAGCCGCGTCGTTTTTAAAAGTAAACGGCGTACCCCGGCGTGACGAAATCGAACAACTTCGGGAAGATTTCGACGGTTTCTTTATCTCCGCGCCCGCCGGCGTGATTCATCTTATCGTCGGTCAAGAGGAATAGCTTTTTTGCCGCCACCGTCCGATCCACGTGCCCCAACCGTAAAAGCCCAGGGTCTCAAGGCAGCCGGCTGCCACTAATGCATCCACATCCCTTCGAGTGGGTGTCACTTTGATGTTCTCGGCGGGTCCGGCGTAATCGTCAATCACCAGCCAGCAATCACCCGCGAGACGCTCGGCATAACAATTAATATCCCGTTGCACGGCGCCATCCGCGTCAATTACGAGCAAACCAATTTCGTCCGGGCCCAATGTCTGCTTAACCGCGGAGATCGTCGCTGGGTCGAAAGAGTAACCTTTAATTAAGGTGACCATTTCCGACATGCGCTGCTTGGCGAGACTTCGTTCCAAGTCGCGCAAGATATTTTTCGTTCCGAGACGCCGATGTTCCAAGCGTCCACCTGGCTCGATTGTAACGATCGCCTTTTCGCTTCCGGATTCGCCCACACCCAGCGCTGCTGCCATCGTCGCTCCGCCAAGAAACGCGCCAATCTCGAGAATGTGTCCAGTGCATGTTTTCGCGAAGTGGTAGATTAAGAGCAGGACGTCGAGGTGCAGCATGGAATACTTGTTACCGATTGTATTCAACTGGCCATGAATCGGCTGCTGCCGGTACTGCATGAGCGTTTGCATAAGGTATAGGCAATCGTGCAACCGGCCTTCATTACTCATGAGCTCGCACCCTTGAGCGTCGTGCAATGACGACCCATCACGACAAGGTCGCGCTCCACGTCGTCAAGCCGCACGATTCGCGGGAATAATCCCCAGCGTTCGAATCCGAGCCGCTCGAATAATCTCAAGCTTGATTCGTTGTGCGCAAAGATCAACCCCACCATCGCGTTAATCCCAAGCGACGGCGCGCGCGCAATTCCTGCTTCCAACAAATGGCGCGCAACCCCGCGGCGGCGAAATCTTTCTTCGACATACACACTCAGCTCAATCGTGCCGCGGTAGGCGCAGCGCGGAAGAAAACTCTTGAAACTGAGCCAGCCGCGCACGCAGCCATCGATTTCAGCTACCCAGAACGGGTAACGATCCGGCGAGTGTTCGCTCAGCCAATCACGGCGGCCTGCCACTGTGACCGGCTCGAGTTGTGCGGTTGAGATGCGGGTCGCGACAGCCGCGTTATAGATGCCGATCATCGCCGGCAGATCCGCCTCGACGGCGTCGCGGATCTTCACTTCTTTTCTAGCGGCGGTCGGAGCCTCCCCTGGGCGATCTCGAAGGGCCCGCTGATCTTTTTCGCTAAAAGCGACGGCGCTCATAGAGCGCCGCTACAGGATGAAGTTTGAAAGAACGTGGTCTCAAACGTCGGCTGAAATGCGCCGCGCTCTGTTTGGCCGATGCAAAAACGCGCACTGATTTGCGATTGTGCGGCGCAATAAAGTTCCATGTCGATCCTGTCGGATTTCGCGAGCGAATCGCGGACGGCGGCAAAGGCGAGGGCGGGCGTGTTACAGTCGCGGCTGAGATGTCCGAGCACGACGCGCTCGATTTTTCCGGGAAGAAGTTGCTCGATCACACTGGCAGCGGCGGCGTTCGAAAGATGCCCGTGCCGCGATTGAATCCGTTGTTTCACCGGCCACGGCCGATGCGAATCGTTCTGCAAAAGTTTTTCGTCGTGGTTGGTTTCGATTACCAACGTGTGAACCTGGCGCAACCGCTCCACGATCATCTTTGTGGCGTAGCCGAGGTCGGTGATGAATCCGAGGCTGCCGGCGCCGGCGTGAAAAGCGAAACCGATCGGATCGACAGCGTCGTGCGGCACAGGAAAAGTTTGCACGACAATGTCGCAGATCGAGAATTCTGCGCCGGTGCGAAAAATCCGCCAATTACGATGTCGATCCAGTAAGCCCTCGCGCTGGATCGCTTCGGCGGTGAGCGCGTTGCAATAAATCGGAACACCGAATTTGCGGCAGAGAACCTCGAGCCCGCGGACATGGTCGCCGTGCTCATGCGTGAGGAGAACGCCGTCGAGCCGTTCCGGCGTCACACCGCATTGTTCAAGGCGCAAGACTATTTGCCGGGCGCTCAATCCTCCATCGACAAGAATTTTGCAATGCTCGGTCGCGACCAGTGCGCTGTTTCCCGCGCTCCCGCTGCCGAGCATGGTCAAACTGAACACGTTCGATATTTAGCTGCGATCTATCTGTTTCCGCAAACAGAATTCGCAAGACGCTGCGATTTAAGCAGTCCGATCGGCCAGCGCCAAAATGCGCTGCTTCTTGGCCGTGTAGTCTAATGAACGAAAGCGCCGGATTTCATCGAGACGACGCATTCCGTTCAAAGTGTCGAGATATTGCGTGTAACTCGCGGCCAGTTCCGTCGCCTCGAGGTAACGGCCCCGAATGTTCTTGTCGATGTAGGCATGAGGATCTTGCGCAGCGAAAAGATGAAACCGCAGCCAACGCCCGTCGGTCCGCGAGACGCGTTGCGTTTTTCGAAAAAAGGCGACGAAGAGAAGCAGGACCAGATAAGTGTCGACTTGCGCTTGCAGCTCGAGATTGCGCGCAAAATCTTCCACGCCGATCTCGTGCGCGCCGTTTTGAAACTGGAGCGCAGCGTGAAGCGCATGATTGATCTCCTCCACGAACATGATGAGCGATCGAATGTTGTGATCGCTCAGTCCGGCGCGCGGATCGTGCCTCTCCAGTTGGTCGATCAACCAGCGCGAATAATAAATGCCGACGTAAAGCCGATCGTCGGCGCGCCGCAAAAACGTCCGGGCCAATTCGCTCAGTTCGCGCGCCGATCTTCCGGCCAGGACCGACAATTGCGCGCAGCGCTCCCGGTCGATCAGACAATCCTCGAGATTAATCCCAACCTGCGCGTAAGTGCGTTCGAAAAGCCTTTGGATCTGACTAAAAAGCGTCTCATTCACAGGCAAAGCGATGGACGCAGGTCGTCATCGAGGTTGAGCAACCGATCGGAAAGCTGATTAAGCGCGAGGCGAACGTCGCGAAAACGATTAGCCAACTCTTCGTAGATATCAGTGAGCTCGCATCGACGCGCGGTCGCGTGGCCGGCAACCAATTGGTAATTGGTCCGGCCGATTTGTTCATAAAAATCAATGTCCGGTCCGCCGCGCAAACTGCGGCGCTGCGTGTTTTCGTGGAAGATGCCGCTGATGAAAAGCGAATAATTGCCGACGTGTGCGCGAAGGAGAAACGCTTGCTCAGGCGTGGCGCAGGTGAGCGCAAGGAGCATGTCGGAAATATATGCGCGACCGTGATTGTCGATCTTGTCCGGGGCCTGCAATCGGTTCGCGCGCGAAAAGGTTTCCAGGAGCGAAGCGATATAATCGCAGAGTTTCCGATCGACAATTCCCGCTTGCTGCAAGACGTGCCGGGCGAGCACGTAGAAATAAAACTGCGAAGAAATATGGAGGTGACCAGCGTTGCACAAAATCGCGTCAACCAGGCGCGGATGATCGAGAATGGAATCACGTGTTTCCGAATCGGAAAGAAGATCGACAAGTGAAACCTGATCGGTGCAGGAGCGCGAAAGAGTGCGAACGATGAAATCAAAATCGGCGGCAGTGAAGCGCGCCCGACAATTCGCCCGAATCATCGAAATCGCATTATGAGCATCGGTGATGCCATTGGCAAGCTCTCGCCGAACGATGAAATTCTGGCGGAAGGGGTGGGATTCGAACCCACGGTGGGTTTAAGCCCACGCTCGATTTCGAGTCGAGTGCCTTAAACCGGACTCAGCCACCCTTCCGTTTTGTAAGATCGACAATCATCGATAGACGGCGGCGTAATTATGAGACGTGGGGCTGCGTTTGCAAACGTGCGCTTTTTTTTGAAGACAAATCCGCACGAGATTCACGTGCTTCGTAGCAGAAGCCTGAGTGAAATGAACGGTCTTCGCGTGAATGCGAGGTCCCTCGGTCGCCGCGGCGACCTCGGGATGACAACCACAAAAATGTTACAATTTTAAGCTTGCCGAGGAACCTTTCCGCACCGCATATTGTATATCCGCCGGGCGGCTCCGCTATTACTTGTTGTTCGCCGGAATTCACAGGTTATTAGCGGGGCTGTTCACGATTATTTTGCGTTATTCACAACTTAAACCGCCCTTCCCGCCATGATTCAACTTAAAGCTGGCATACTGCCTTCCTCGCTCAATCAATCGCGCAAATCATCTGATCGCCGCAAAAATCAGATCGCGAAAAAGAAAAATGGCGGTGTGCATTTTGAGCGCGTGTTCAGTGACTCCGCGATTTCGCCTTTTGATCAGATCGAATGGGAACGGCGCACGGCGGAGATCACCGACGACAGCGGCAGGGTCATTTTCAAGCAGGACAATATCGAGGTACCGAAGAGCTGGAGCGCGCTGGCGACGAAAATTGCGGTCTCGAAATATTTTTACGGCGACATCGGCAACGGGACTGATCCGCACAAAAGCGGCCGCGAAACTTCCGTCCGCCAACTGGTGCATCGCGTCACTCGAACGATCGCCGATTGGGGGATGGCGGACGGTTATTTTGAGGACGCGGAGGCAGCGGAAATCTTTTATGACGAACTGACATGGCTGTGCGTGAACCAGCACGGCGCGTTCAATTCGCCGGTCTGGTTCAATGTCGGTTTGTATCATCAGTATGGCGTCGGCAAAAACGCGGGCGCGGGCAATTACTTTTATAACCGTCAGACCGAACGAGCGGAGCGCGCCGCCACTCAATACGAATATCCGCAGGGCAGCGCTTGTTTCATTCAATCGGTGGATGACACGATGGAGGACATCATGCGGCTGGCGATGAGCGAGGCGATGCTCTTCAAGTACGGCAGCGGCACCGGAAGCGATCTCTCGTCGCTAAGATCGACAAGGGAAAAGTTGAGCGGCGGGGGCAAACCGAGCGGACCGCTCTCGTTTTTAAAAGTCTACGATCAAGTTGCCAACGTGGTCAAAAGCGGCGGCAAAACCCGGCGGGCGGCGAAGATGAACACGCTGAAAGACTGGCATCCCGACATCGAGGAGTTCATCGACGCAAAGCAAAAAGAAGAAAAGAAAGCCTGGGCGCTGATCGAGCACGGCTATGACGGGAGTTACAACGGCGACGCCTATGGTTCAGTCATGTATCAGAACGAAAATTTGAGCGTGCGGGTTAGCGACGAATTCATGGAAGCGGCGTTGGAAGGACGCGAATGGTGGACGCGCCGGGTGCGCGATGGGGAGCCGTGCGAATGCAAAGATGCGCGGACGCTGCTAGGCAAAATTGCCGAGGGAACGCACGTCTGCGGCGATCCTGGAATGCAATTCGATTCCACGATCCACAAATGGCACACGTGCAAAGGCACGGACCGGCAAAATTCCACCAACCCGTGCTCGGAATATCTTTTTCTCGACAACACCGCCTGCAATCTCGCCTCGCTTAACTTGATGAAGTTCAAGACCGCGGAGGGCGGCTTCGATGTCGAACGATTCAAAGCGGCGGTGCGCATCTTCATTACTGCCCAGGAAATCATCGTCGATAACGCCAGTTATCCGATCAAAGAGATCGCGGAAAACTCGCACATTTTCCGCACGCTTGGGCTGGGTTACGCGAATCTCGGCTCGCTCATCATGAGTTACGGCCACGGTTACGACAGCGTAGAAGGCCGGGCGCTCTGCGGCGCGGTCACTTCCATTATGACTGGCGAAGCCTATGAGCAAAGTGCGCGGCTGGCCCGAGCAATTGGACCGTTTCCCGGTTATCGGGACGCACGTTGCAGCGGCGTGCCGAAGCCGGTCGCGAAGAACAACGTCACGTCGATGCTCGAAGTGATCGATCTCCACCGTTGCGCGGTCAATGAAATTCCCGATGTCGAAGAATTCGCTCACTTAAAAAAGGAAGCCGCCAAAACGTGGAAGCGCGCGACTGAACTGGGCAAACGCCACGGTTATCGCAACGCGCAGGTGACGGTACTCGCTCCGACCGGGACGATCAGTTTTCTAATGGATTGCGACACGACCGGGATCGAGCCGGACATCGCGCTGGTGAAATACAAACTGCTGGCCGGCGGCGGCATGTTGAAAATCGTCAATCAGACAGTCAAACCGGCGCTGGAAAAACTCGGCTACAATTCCGAAGAGATCGAACGAATCATCGCGCACATCGACGCGTTCGACACGATCGAGGATGTGCTTGACACCGACGGATCGACGACTTCCTCCGGATTGAAACCGGAACACTTGTCGATCTTCGATTGCGCGTTCAAACCGTTCAAAGGTCAGCGCTCGCTCAATTACATGGCACACCTGCGGATGATGGCGGCGGCACAACCGTTCCTGAGCGGCGCCATTTCGAAAACAGTCAACATGCCGGAATCGGCCACGGTCGAAGACATCACGAACACGTACGTAGAAGGCTGGCGGCTCGGATTAAAATCGATTGCGATTTATCGCGACGGTTCGAAACGCTCCGCGCCTCTGAACACGCGCAAGACAAAAGACATGGGCGCGGCCGACGACGCCAATCTCGCGGTCGGCGTCACGGTCGAGCGCGATGAATTACAAAAGTGCATTCTCGAGCTGGAGGAAGAACTCGGCAGGCTGCGGGGCAAGCTGGACAAGCCGTTGCGGCATCGCATGCCGGATACACGCATGTCGCTCACGCACAGGTTCGAAATCGCGGGACACGAAGGTTACATCACGGTTGGTTTGTATGAAGATGGTCAACCGGGCGAGCTCTTCATCACGATGTCGAAGGAAGGCAGCACCATTGGCGGCCTCATGGACACGGTCGGTACGCTCACTTCGATCGCGCTGCAATACGGCGTGCCGCTGGAAGGCCTGGTAAAAAAATTCGCTTATCAGCGTTTTGAACCGAGCGGATTTACCAAGAATCCCGACATCCGCACCGCCACCAGCATAACCGATTACGTGTTTCGCTGGCTCGGTTGCCAATTCATCAAAGGTTACAAGGAAGCGACCTCGCCCGGTCGGGGGCAGACGGAGCTGCCGCTGAAAGAAATACCGGAGATGGAAAAGAAAGCGCTTAATCGTCCGGTGTCGGATTTGCCGCGCACCGGCGAGAAGGAATTGATCGACGTGATCACAAACAATTCGCCGAATGATCCCGCGGGCGCGGGACAGCTCGGGAGCAACGGCAGCAGTCACGCCGAGCGCGTGAAAGAAGCACTCGGCAGCATGTTCATGGATATCATCTGTTCGGTCTGCGGCAGCGATAAAGTGATTCGCGCTGGCGCGTGCGGTGTCTGCACGGAATGCGGAACGAGCCAGGGATGCAGCTAGCATTCCGCCCGATTTCGACTTTAGTGCAGCGATGAACAAAGTCGACGTCGAGCGGCAAAAAGAAATTCAGCAGGCGGAGGAGTTACTTTTCGCCGGGCCGCAGGCGCTAGGGTTTGCGAAAGGTCTTTTCCAGGGTCATTTCGTGGCCGATTGGGTACTGCCGTATCCGCGCATTCCGGCGGCGCAGCAAACCGAGCTGGACCACTCGCTCGCGGAACTGCGCGAGTTTCTCGACGAGAAGCTCGACCCCGCAGCAATAGATCGACAGGCAGAGATTCCGCGCGACGTAATTGACGGCCTCGGGCGCGTGGGCGTGCTCGGGATGACTGCGCCTGCCGAGTACGGCGGCCGCGGTTTTACGCAAATGGCGAATTGCAAAGTGCTGGAAGAAATCGGCCGCCGCTGCGCGTCGACCTCCGTGTTCGTCAACGCGCATCATTCCATCGGCATTCGGGCGTTGTTGCTCTTTGGAACGCACGAGCAGAAACAAAAATGGCTGCCGAGGCTTGTGAATGGCGAACAGCTCGGCGCATTCGCGCTCACCGAACAGGAGGCCGGTTCCGATGCCGCCAACGTGCAAATGACGGCGCGTCCGACCGAGGACGGTTCGCATTTTGTGTTGAACGGCGAGAAACGCTACATCACGAACGCGGCCATCGCGCACGTGCTCACGGTCATGGCGCGGACGCCAGTTCCCGGATCGAATAAGACCGCGATCACGGCATTTCTGGTTTCGCCGGACATGCCTGGTTTCGAAATACTCGAAGCGCGCATGCCGAAGATGGGAATCCGCGGCACCGCCACCGGGCGTTTCGCGCTCCGCGACGTCAAAGTCCCAAAGGAAAATATTCTCGGCCCGATGGGCAAAGGTCTGAAAGTCGCGCTGACCGTGCTCGATTTTGGCCGGACTACGTTCGGCGCGTGTTGCACCGGCGCGGCCAAGACTTGTTTGCGGTTGGCGACCGAACACGCGAACACGCGCAAGCAATTCAACAAAACCCTGGGCGAATTTCATCTCGTAAAGAAGAAAATTGCACGCATTGCCGCCGATGCCTACGCCATGGAAGCGATGACCACGATCACGGCGTCACTCATCGATCGCGGCCTTGAGGATTACATGGTCGAGACAGCGATGCTGAAGGTCTTCACAACCGAGCGACTTTGGGAAGCGATCAACGACGCATTTCAAATCTACGGCGGATCGGCTTACTTTGTCGATCTTCCCGTGGAACGGATGCTGCGGGACGCGCGCATCAATCAAATTGGCGAAGGCAGCAACGAAGTGCTCACTTCATTCATCGCGCTCGTGGGAATGCGCGGTCCCGGGATGGAGTTCAAGGAAATTTACGACACGATGTTGAAACCATCGCGCGCGGGAATTGGTAAGGCGTGGACCGCGGGTATGCACCGGCTCGGGGCAGCGGTGCGAATTCCGGATATAGCGGTGGCCAGCGCCGAACTGGGTTCATTTGCCAATCAACTCGGTCGCTTGATTTGGCGTTTCAATTTAGCCGTGAACCGCGCCCTCATTGCGTATCGCGAACCCATTTTAGACATGCAACTGGTCCAGGAACGGATCGCCGGCGCGGCGATGGACCTTTTCGCATCGACCTGCGTTCTCAGCCGATGGGACGCCGCGCTTCAACTTGCCCGCCGAAACGGTGACTCTCGCCCCTCGACTAATGGCGCGGCCGACCTCTTCTTGCGGCAATCTTTCCGGCGCATCCGCGGTTTTCTCGCCGGACTAAAGAACAACGACGATAAAGCGCTGATCGCCACCGCTAATTCCGTCTTAGGCAAAGGAAACCGGACTGGCTGAAAACGACTTTTCCTGCCGCAATTTTCCGGCGCGTCCGCTTCGCTTTACCACGCCAGCCGGCCGGATATTCATGACACAGAAGCGCTCAACCTCATCGCGATGATTCGCCTGCGCGAGAATCGCCTGGAGGATGCTTTTGGCGCGCAGCGCCGCGCCGTCTCGCGGCAACCGGACGAGCCGCGACAGTACCTGTTGCTTTCAAATATCCTGGAAAAATGGGACACGCCGATGAGGTTCGTGCCACGCTCGCGCAAGTGAACCGCTTACAAGCATTCGCGAAATCGCAGACCGCTGCCAATTAAGCGCGCGCGCCACACGCTGTAGCCGCGGTCGCCGGCGCCGCCCTTCTGACTGGCCGAGGCCGGCGACCTCGGCTACAACAACAGGCGATGCACACACCTCCTCGGCGTCGTACGGCGGCGCGCATTTACACCGATGAAGACAGCGACCTTCGCTGGCTCAAGGGAAAAACCTGCGCTGTGATCGGTTTCGGAGCGCAAGGCCGCGCGCACGCATTAAACTTGCGCGACAGCGGGGTCGCTGTCGTCGTTGGGCTTTATCGCGAAAGCAAATCGCGCGTGGCGGCGCGGCGCGCCGGTCTTAAAGTTGTCGATACACCCGAGGCCGTGCATCGCGCGGATGTCATTTTTCTCGCGCTGCCAGATACGAAAATGCCGGAGGTTTACAAAAAAGAGATCGCGCCGGATTTGCGGCCGGGTCAGACGCTGCTTGTCGCGCACGGCTTCGCGATTCATTACGGCACGGTCGTTCCACGGAAAGATGTCGATGTTGTAATGGTCGCGCCGAAAGGCCTGGGGCCGATGGTGCGTCGGGAATTTGCCAAAGGCCGCGGGGTCCCGGCATTGATTGCGGTTCATCAAAATCCGAGCCGATCTGCAAAGAGGACAGCCCTGGCTTGGGCAAAAGGCATCGGCTGCACTCGCGCCGGCGTTATCGAAACGACATTCCGCGAAGAGACGGAAACAGACTTGTTTGGCGAGCAAGCCGTCCTTTGCGGCGGAACGAGCGCGCTCATCCTCGCCGGGTTTGAAACACTTGTCCGCGCCGGTTATCCACCCGAGCTGGCCTACTTCGAATGTCTCCACGAGCTTAAGTTTATTGTCGATCTTATCCATGAGGCCGGAATCAATGGGATGCGCGCTCTCATTTCGGACACGGCGAAATGGGGCGAATTGACCGTCGGCCCGCGGATTGTCGATGCAACCGTGCGGCGAAAAATGGAAGCAGCGCTGCGCGAGATCCGCTCAGGAAAATTTGCGCGCGAATTCATCCACGAAATGAAAAGCGGCCAACCGGGCTACAGGAAGCTGCTGCGAAAAGCTCGAAGTCACCCTATCGAAACTGTTGGCCGGAGGCTTCGCGGTCTTATGAGTTGGAGGAGAAAAAACAAAAAGAACTAGCCCACGCTGCCGCGCAGCGCGCTATTGCGCCGACGTTGTCGCGCAGAAAACTACTTGCTACCTCCCGATGCGTTCCATCGGATAAACGGTGGTCGGGACGCTGCCAAAAAGCCGATCGCAAGGCTGCGGAATACCCCAGCCTGAGATCATCACGTAGCAGACTTTCCTTACCGTCTGGGCCGGCTGCTGTTTTGCCGGGATGACTACGTTTTTGCTCGAATCAGCAAGCATCGATGCGCAAAGTGCGAGCGACAACGCTACACTGGCGCACCGAATCGACCAACCGCATAGGTGTAAAACCCTGGTTGTCATGGACGAAGTGTGCGCCTTTTCGCTCCGGGGTGCAACAGAAAAAAACGAATGCGATAATTAATCTCCTTCGGACAAAAAAACGACATTTTGCGCTGTTGTGACTAGTCCTCAGTTCAAGCGCGAAACTCTGCGGAATCAATCCCCCCAAAGAAAATGCTCGAGGCGGAGACGGTTGAGCCGCGCCTTAGCTTCTTCACTCCGGTTGCCTCCAGTTCCTGCCAAAGTCTGATAAATGGCGGCTGCGGATTCCCATTTGGAATCGTCTTCCAAGAGTCGCGCTGCGTTGAATCCCGCTTTGTAATACCAGAAGAGTTCGCGCCGCCGATCGGGGCGTGCCTCGCTCTCCAGGACTTTGTAAAACGCCGAAAGCGCGCCCGCGCGGTCGGTTGCCTTCTCTAAACAAAGACCTTTTTTGAAAAGCGCCTGGTTGCGCCAGTGGATCGGCTCTTCCTTATCAGAAGCCAACTGATCGTAAGCTTCGATCGCTCGCCGATAATTTACGTTCCCACCCATCTCGAAAAGAATGTCGCCTTTGCCGCAAAGTGCTTCTCGTTTTTCGGACGGGCCCGCGTCGCTCTTCAGCACTTCATCGTATAATAAGAGCGCATCCTGCGGCTTGCCCAGTTTGCGTTCGATTACAGCCTGTTCGTTGCGCGCAGCCCACTTCAGTTCGCCATTCAAACGCACCACTTGATCAAAAAGGACGATCGCCCGATCGAGCGAATGCGCGCCCATGCTCGACAACGCCGATTCCGCTGCGAAAAACAGTGCCTTCTCCGTGAGCGGTCCTGACGGATTTTGCTGTGCGAGAAGCTCGAACTGCGTTTGGGCGTTTGGGAAATCCTGCCGGTGATAATAAGTCTCCGCTAATTTCATGCGCACATACGGCGCGAACGATGATGCTGCATGTTTTTGCAGAAAAAGATTTCCGAGTTCGAGCACATCTGCGCCGTTTGCGTTCCCAGCGTCTTTAATCCAAATGAGGAGATAATCGCTTCGCTCCGCGGCCGCCGCCGTCGGTTTAGATTCCGTTGCGCGGACGAGATCCTTTTGCGCTTCGTCCAGGCGCGGCGGCGTGGAATGAAAGGCCAGTTCGGCCAAAGCAACCCAGGCCTCCGAAGCGCGCGGGTTCCGGGGAAAATCGCGCAAGAAACTTTGCAGCGAGTCGGCTGCTTTGGCCCCACCGTTCGCCGCCTGCACCAGTCCTTCTTCGAGCCGCATCTCGGCGCGCGATTCCTCATCGCCGGCCTGTTTTTCAAATTCATCGTAATCGGCCAGAAAACGAGCGTGATCGCCGAGTTGGAGCCAGCCGATGGAGGCGTTGAAAAGCGATAACTTTGCCCATGGCGACGGTGAATGCGCGATTCTCTCAAAGGTCGCGGTCGCGATTTCGAACCGCTTCGCCAGATATTGAGCGTGTGCCGCCAAGAGATCGATGCGGTCGCGCAAAGTCGCCTCCGGTTGGAGAGCGCGCGCTTCGTTTAGGATCGCAATCGCGTCATCAAAATCGTGTTCTTCCAATTTGAGCTGCGCGTACTCGAGGAGGGCTGGAGCAAGCGCCGCGGATTTGGTTTCGCTGCGGCTCAATGCGGCAAACGATTCCAAAGCCCGGTCGCGACGTCCGGCCCGGAGATCGAGGCGCGCCAAATACCACTGCGCAAACCCCCGCCGGGGCTGCGCGGGATCTCTGCCCCACCGCTCAAGTTCATTCCGCGACAGTTTTCGCTCCGCGCGATACAGCTCATCTAATTTTGCAAAAATAAGCGCTAGATCGACATCTTGCGGATGACGCTCAATGAAATCTTCCAGCACATCGTCGCCTGTCTCCGGCGTTTTCAATTGCAGACGCGCATCGGCAATCCCGCAAAGCGCCGCAATCACTACCGCATGACTTGCGCTCTCCGGTCTTTTCAGAAATGCTTGAAACGCGCCGATCGCTCTCTCAGGTCGCCGCAAGATCAACTCGAGTCGGCCGCGCAAAAGACGCCGCTCTTTTCTCTCTGCGGTCGACTTCGATTGCATCTCGTCCAGCACGCGCCGGGCGTTAACGGCGTCGGACTTGTCGATGTACAGTTCGGCCGATCGGAGCCGCGCCTGAGCACCCCACTGCTTGTCCGGAAAAAGAATGAACAATTTCTGCAGTGCTTCATCCCGCCGCTCTAATGCTCGCAACATTTCCGCCGCTCCGAAAATTGCGCTCTCTCGAAAAGGCGAATTATCGGCCCTCGCCGACTCCTCGTAGAGCGGCAATGCTTCCGTCCATCGACGCAAACTGGCCAGAGCTTGCGCTCGCCAAAATTTTGTCGAGGAAATTTCGCGGAGCCGCGGATCCGCAAGCAAAGCAAGCGCGTCCGCTGGCTGCTTTGCCGCGACTAACGCTTCCGCAAGTTTTTCTGCGACGGCGCGCCACCCTTCCTCGGTTAAATTGCGGCCGAGCAATGTTTGCAGACGCACCACCGCAACTTCCGGCACTCCTTCCGCTAACGGCGCCTCCGCCTCCGCCAGCTCAGGCGAAACTTCGGCGCGCGAAAATTGCCAGATGAGGACGAACAAAGCGGCGAAAACGAGTGCGCGACGGTCGCTAAATGCCTTCATCGTTTTTCCAGCAGGAGCGGCCGCAAAAATTTTCCGGTGTAACTTTCTGCAAGATCGACAATCGCCTCCGGCGGACCGGTTCCGACAACCTTGCCGCCCTGCTCGCCCGCTTCCGGTCCAAGATCAACAATCCAATCGGCGCATTTGATCATTTCCAGGTTGTGCTCGATCACAACGACTGTATTTCCGGCGTCGCGCAATTTCATCAGCACTTGCAGCAGTTTCTCAATGTCCGCGAAATGCAGACCGGTCGTCGGCTCGTCCAGAATATAAAGTGTGCAACCGGTCGCTTTCTTCGCAAGCTCGGTCGCAAGCTTCACGCGTTGGGCCTCTCCGCCGGAAAGCGTAGTCCCGGCCTGGCCGAGCTGTAAATAGCCGAGACCAACATCGAGCAGCGCCGTCAACTTGTCTGAAATGGTCGGCACATTCCGGAAGAATCGCGCCGCTTCATCCACCGTTAACTTTAGCACATCGGCAATGTTTTTGCCTTTGTAGGTAATCTCGAGCGTCTCGCGATTGTAACGCTGGCCGCGGCAAACTTCGCACTCAACGTAGACATCGGGCAAAAAGTGCATTTCGATCTTGATCAGTCCGCCGCCCTCGCAATTCTCGCAGCGCCCTCCTTTGACATTAAAACTGAAACGCCCCGCGTCATAACCGCGCACGCGCGCCGCCGGTAATTGCGCGAAGAGTTCCCGGATCGGCGTGAACGCCCCCGTATAGGTGATCGGATTCGAGCGTGGCGTGCGGCCAATAGCGCTTTGATCGATCACAATTGCCTTGTCGATTTGCTCGAGCCCGTGGATCGCGCGGTATGCGCCCGGTCTTTCTTTCGAATTGTAAAAATGGCGGAACAACGCGCGGCGCAGAATGTCGTCGACCAGGGTCGATTTGCCGCTGCCAGATACGCCCGTCACGCAAGTGAAACAGCCGAGCGGAAACGAAACATCCACATTTTTTAGATTGTTCTCCCCTGCGCCAACCACCGTCAGCCAGCCTTCGCCGTTTTTCGGCAAGCGTGGTTTCGTTCGCTGCTTCGGAATTGGAATGCGAGCTCGCCCGGAAAGATAATCGGCGGTCGCCGAATTTTTTGCACGCAAGATTTGCTCGAGACGGCCTTGCGCGACGATCTGCCCGCCACGCGGTCCGGCCCCGGGCCCAAGATCGACAATGTGGTCCGCAGCGCGGATCGTTTCCTCGTCGTGCTCGACCACGATGACGGAATTGCCAAGATCGCGCAGCCGTCGCAGCGTCCCGAGCAATCGCGCGTTGTCACGTTGATGCAGCCCTATGCTCGGCTCGTCGAGAACGTAAAGAACGCCGGCCAGCCCGGAACCGATTTGCGACGCCAGCCGAATGCGCTGTGCCTCCCCGCCACTCAGCGTGCCGCTCTCGCGATCGAGCGTCAGATAACCGAGGCCGACTTCGACGAGAAATTGCAGCCGCGTTTGAATTTCGCGCACGACATCGGCGGCGATCAGGCGTTGCTGCTCCGTTAATTGCAAGATCGACATATACCTGGCCGCAGCCTCGATCGTCATTTCGCTGAATTGATGAATGTTCGACTCGCACCCCTGGCGATTTTTAATGGTGACGGCGAGAATTTCGGGCTTGAGTCGCGCCCCGCCACAGATTTTGCACAGGACGCGCGTCATGAATGCGCGGATCCGGTTGCGCGTGAATTCGCTTTCCGTTTCCTGGTAAAGCCGCTGCATCTGTGGCACGAGTCCCTCAAACGGACGCGCCTTTTTCTCCGTGCGGCCATTGCTCGAAAAACTCATTTCGATCGGTTCATCCCCAGTGCCGAAATAAAGCGCGTTTTTGAATTGCTCAGGCAATTCCGTAAACGGCGCGTCTTCGTCGATGCGGAAATGTTTCACGAGCGCGGCTTGCAAATGGCGATAATAAGCCTGCATTCGCTTCGTGCCGCGGCGCCACGGCATGATCGCGCCTTCCGCCAGCGTTTTTCCCGGATCGGAAACCATCAATTCCGGATCGCAAACCAGTTGCGTGCCAAGGCCGTGACAAGACGGGCAGGCGCCAAGATGACTGTTGAATGAGAAGTGTTTCGGTGTCAGTTCTCCTAACCTAAAACCGGTCTCCGGGTCTCCGTAATCGGTCGAGTAGTGCAGCTCTTCCCAACCAGGAAGGAACGAATCTCCGAGCCGTCCATCGCTTTTCGAGCCATCCGACAAATTCGTCGGAGACGCGTCCCTACCTGACCGCAAGATCGACAATTTATTCCCGCCCCACTTCAGCGCGGTTTCGATCGAATCGGCCAAACGAGCGCGAATTCCATCGCGCACGACCAGTCGATCGACTACCGCTTCGATCGTGTGACGCTCGTTCCGTTTCAGGCGAATCGGCTCGGCCCGGCCGAGCTCGATGATTTCCCCGTCGACGCGAACACGGACGAATCCTTCGCGCTTCAATTTTTCGACCACGTCGCGGAATTCCCCAGTTTGATTTTGCACGAGCGGGGCGAGGACGGCGATTTTTGATTGCGGCTCGTACGAGAGAATTTGATCGACGATTTGTTGAGGAGTTCGTCGATGGAGCGGGCGTCCAGTGGCGGGGTCGTGCGGCTGGCCGACGGCGGAGAAAAGCACGCGCAGGTAATCGTAAATTTCGGTCGTGGTCGCGATTGTCGATCTTGGATTCGCGCCGGCGCTGCGTTGTTCGATCGCGATCGCCGGGGAGAGACCTTCGATAAAATCGACGTCCGGTTTCTCCATCCGATCGAGAAACTGGCGGGCATAAGCCGAAAGGCTTTCCACGTAGCGGCGCTGGCCTTCGGCATAGAGCGTGTCGAAGGCAAGAGACGATTTCCCCGAGCCGCTCAATCCGGTGATCACGACCAGTTTCTCACGCGGAATTTCCACGTGGAGATTCTTCAGATTATGCTGGCGCGCACCACTGATCTTGATAACTTTCGCAGGCATCTTGACGACAAATGTCGAACCTTTAAGTCAAGCATAGCCGCGCGTTTTTCTCCAGTGAAAATCCCCGATTATGAGTGAAACCGACCGCAGTATCTCGCAGGAAGAGCTCGTTCAGTTGCAAAAAAAATTCAGCGAGATCAAGCACTCGATCAATAACGCGCTGGCCGTGATGATGGCACTCTCGGAAATGTCGCAGCGTCGCCCGGACTACGCGGAAAAATTGGCCACCACGGTGCTAGCCAAAGCCCCGCAGATCGTTTCGAGTTTGCAGGAATTCACGCAGGCCCTGAACGAGCAGGCCGACGCCAAACCAAGCGTGGCGGGCGAATCGAAGTAGCTAATCCCAAAGATCTGCTGCGGATGGACGCTCCGTCGAGCAAAACCATTCTGATCGTCGAAGACGAGAAGGACGTTGTCGATCTTCTCGCACTGAATCTGCGCAAGGCCGGCGGCTTTGTTATTTCCACGGCGAGTGACGGCGTTGCCGGTTTGGACAAAGCGCGCCGCGAAAAGCCGGACTTTATCATTCTCGATCTGATGTTGCCGAAGATGCCAGGCCTGGAAGTGTGCAAGATACTCAAAAGCGATCCCGCATCGCGGCAAATTCCGATCTTAATGTTAACGGCCAAAGCGGAGGAAATCGACCGGATCGTGGGCCTGGAATTCGGCGCCGACGATTACGTGACCAAGCCGTTCAGCCCGCGCGAAGTTATTTTGCGCATCCGGGCGATCATGCGTCGCGGTGAAGCCACGCCCGAAGACGAACGTCTCACCGCCGGCCCGATTACGATCGATCCCGCCCGGCACGAGGTTTCCGTCGGCGGTAAACGCGTCAATCTCACCAGCATTGAATTCAAACTTTTGCGTACGCTCATGCAGCGGCGCGGTCGCGTCCAGGAACGGGATCGTTTGCTCAACGACGTCTGGGGCTACGAAAGCATCATCGACACGCGCACCGTTGATACGCATGTGCGCCGCCTGCGCGAGAAACTTGGGAAAGCGGGCGATGTGATCGAAACCGTCCGCGGTTTCGGCTATCGCTTGCGCGAAAATTAACGGCGGATGTTTTGGTTTCTGCTCTGTGCGATTGTTGGATCGACAATCGCATTTGTTTACCTCGCGTGGCGAAAATGGATTGCGCCGTGGCGGCAAATCGAGCAACTCGTCCAGCAAATCGCGGCCGGCGATCGCCCGCGCACGTTCCTTGTTGATGGGGCCGCGCAACCGCGGCGCGTCGGTCTGGCCCTGGAAAATATTTTCGGGCGCCAGCAGCATCTCGATCGGCAGATTTCGGAAGCCACCTCTGGAACACAAACCGTTCTTTCCGCGATGCAGGATGGTTTGCTCGTGGTCGATTCGAGCCGGCGGGTCACGCTGGTCAATGAAACGTTCCGGCAACTTTTCGCGCCGCACGAGATTTCACCAGGCGCGCCGCTTCTCGATACGGTTCGCAATTCCCAGCTCGAAAAATTGATCGTGGCAACGTTAGGCGCAGGAGAACAGAAACAAATCGAACTGGGTCTGCTCGATCCACAAAATCACCGGGAGCGTTGGATGCAAGTCAGCGCCGTGCCGATGAAAGACGACGTCGGCGGAATGACCGGCGCGGTCGTCTTGTTTCACGACATCACGGAGTTGAAGCGCACCGATCAAATGCGCAGCGATTTCGTGGCCAACGTTTCCCACGAGCTGCGCACGCCATTGTCGATCTTGCGCGGTTACATCGAGACCTTGATCGACGATCCGAAAAGTTCGAGCGCGGAACGCAGGCGCATCCTCGAGGTGATGGAACGGCATTCAAAACGTCTCGGCCTGCTCGTGGATGACTTGCTCATGCTCGCGCAGTTGGAATCGGCGGATTCAAATTTGCAATTGAGCGACGTCGATTTGCTAAAGCTATTTGGCGATGTGGCTCACGATTGGAAAAAAAAGTTCGCGGAAAAGGGGCTTGCAGTTGTTGTCGATCTTGCGCCCGATTTGCCGATGATTCGCGCGGACGAAGCGCGATTGCAGGAAGTCCTCTACAATTTGCTCGACAATGCGGTGAAATATTCCCGCGAGAACGGCGAAGTTCGTCTTCGAGCTGAGCAGGGCAGGGGCGAAATTGCGCTCAGCGTGAGCGACGACGGCGTCGGCATTGATAAAAACGATCTGCCGCGCATTTTCGAACGTTTTTATCGCGCCGATAAAGCACGTAGCCCCGAAGGCATCCGGGGCACCGGACTCGGCCTCGCGATCGTCAAACACATCGCGCAACTCCACGGCGGCCGTGTCGAAGCGGAGAGCGAACTCGGAAAGGGAACCACCATTCGCGTGATTTTGCCGATCAACAAGCTGTAGCCGCCCTCCTCTGGGCGACATGATGCGCGGCCGTGCGCGCGTAGCGTCACGCTTCGCAGAGCGAAGCGCCTACAGCTGTCACACAAACGTAACAGTAAACATTTTGACCGGCTGAAGCCGAGTGCGGCAATTTCGTCGCATGACGAAACTTCACAAGCTGAGCGGCAAATTCCTCGGGCTGATCATCGCGTTCGGGTTGGGCGCGACGGCATCGGCGCAAATGACGATCAATGGCGCGGGCGCGACGTTTCCTTATCCGATCTATTCGAAATGGTTCGACGATTACACAAAAGTCGATCCATCAGTGCGTTTTAATTATCAATCAATCGGTTCCGGCGGCGGACAAAAACAGATCACCGCCCAAACCGTGGATTTTGGCGCGTCGGATGGGCCGATGAGCGATGAGAACCTCGCCAAAGCGCCGGGAAAAATTTTGCACATCCCAACTGTGGCCGGCGCCGATGTGGTCACTTATAATTTGCCCGGAAGTCCCGCGTTAAAGTTCGACGCGGACACGATCACGGGAATTTTCCTCGGCCAGATCAAGAAGTGGAACGATCCGAAGATCGCAGCGCTCAATGCAGGAGTAAATTTGCCGGACCAGGAAATCGTGGTGGTCCATCGCTCGGATGGAAGCGGAACCACTTATATTTGGACCGACTATCTGAGCAAGGTGAGCGCGGAGTGGAAACAGAAAGTCGGCACGAATACTTCAGTGAATTGGCCATCCGGTCTCGGGGGTAAAGGAAATGAAGGCGTCGCGGGCCAGGTGAAGCAAACCCCGGGTGCAATTGGTTACGTGGAATTGATTTACGCGATTCAAAACAAAATGCCGTATGCGGACGTGAAGAATTCGGCGGGCAAGTTCGTGAAGCCGTCGGTCGAATCGATCACTGCGGCGATGGCGACGGCGCAAATCCCGGAGGACTTTCGCTTTTCAATCACGAACGCGCCGGGGAATGATTCATACCCGATCGCCGGCGCAACCTGGCTTCTCGTTTACGAGCAGCAAAAAGACGCGGCCAAAGGCAAAAAGCTGGTCGAGTTTCTGAAATGGGCGCTGACCAAAGGCGAAGACATGGCGAAGAACCTGGATTATGCGCCGCTGCCGGCTGATTTGTGCGAACGCGTGTTGAAGCGGGTGGACGAAATCAAAATGTAACGCGCACACGCCACCATGCCAATTGCTGTTGCTCCCGAAAGGCCCGCCGTAAGATCGACAATCGATCGGATGGCGCCGCCATCGGGCCTCGGCGACAAGGTGTTCAAATGGTTCACGCTGGCGATGGCGCTCGCGGTCGTGGCGCTGGTGTTTTTGGTCGGATGGCAATTGGCGCGCGGCTCGTCACTCGCCATCCGCCGGTTCGGTTTTCATTTTCTCGCCACTTCGACATGGGACCCGGTCGCGGAACAGTTCGGCGCGCTTCCGTTTATTTACGGCACGGCCATTTCTTCGCTCATCGCCCTGATCATCTCGGTGCCGCTCAGCATCGCGACCGCCGTTTATTTGACGGAACTCGCGCCGCTTTGGATTCGGCAACCGATTGTTTCATTGATCGAAATGCTCGCGGCGATCCCAAGCGTGATCCTCGGTTTGTGGGGAATTTTTGTAATGATTCCGTGGCTGCGTGATCATCCATTCCCGTTCTTGAAAAAAATCTTTGGTTGGACGCCGTTTTTCAGCGGACCGATCTACGGGGTCAGCATGCTTGCGGGCGGCATCATTATCGCGGTGATGATTCTGCCCATCATCACTTCGGTTTCGCGCGAGATTCTGCGCTCGGTTCCCAACTTGCAGCGCGAAGCAGCGTACGCGCTGGGCGCAACGCGATGGGAAGTCACGCGCATTGCGGTGCTCAGTTACGCAAAGAAAGGGCTTTTTGGCGCGGTGATTCTCGGACTCGGTCGCGCCCTGGGCGAAACCATGGCAGTGACGATGGTGATCGGGAACACGCCGCAAATCCGCGCTTCATTATTTGCGCCGGGTTACACCCTCGCGAGCGTGATCGCAAATGAGTTTACCGAAGCGACGACTGACGTTTACCTGCAAGCGTTGTTCGAAATCGGCCTGGTTCTTTTCGGAATCACGATCCTAGCGAATCTTCTCGCGCAACTGCTTTTGAAAACGATGGGATCGACAATAAAAAGCGGCGCTGTCCAATGAAGAACAGTCATTTTTGGCGAAAAACGAAGAGCGCGCTCGCTTCAGCCGCGTCGTTTGTGTGTGCATTGCTGGTAATCGCGCCACTCGCGCTCGTATTTTTGCATCTGCTCCGCAGCGGGGCCAGCGCGGTGAACTGGTCGTTCTTCACGGAATTACCGAAACCGGTCGGCGTCGCGGGCGGCGGCATGGTGAACGCGATCGCCGGGTCATTCGAATTGCTTGGGCTCGCCGCGCTGGTTGGCGTTCCGGTTGGGGTCTTCGGCGGCGTTTATCTCGCCGAGTACGGAACGGTGCGTGGAAATTGGCTGCTTCGCTTCGTCGCCGATGTGCTCAACGGCGTTCCATCAATCATTTGGGGCGTGGTGGTTTACGGTTTGGTTGTTTTGCGCTTCAAAAGTTTTTCCGCTTACGCGGGCGGGCTCGCGCTCGGCTTCATCATGATTCCACTGATCATGCGCACGACGGAGGAAGTCCTCTTGCTCGTGCCGGCTGGTTATCGCGAAGCATCGCTTGCTCTCGGCATTAGCCGCTGGAAAACAATCGTGCACATCGTGATGAAGACGGCGCTCAAGGGCATCGTCACGGCCATTCTCCTCGCGCTGGCACGCGTCGCTGGAGAAACTGCGCCATTGCTTTTCACCGCGTTTGGGAACCGGTTTTGGAACCACGACCTGAGCGAGCCGATCGCGGCTCTGCCGTTGCAAATTTTCAGCTACGCCATTTCGCCATATGATGACTGGCATCGACAGGCCTGGGCCGGCGCGCTCGTGCTGGTGGTAACGATCTTCTTTGTTAATATTCTGGTTCGCTTTCTCACCCGCGAACGAGTTGCCCGAGTTCTCTGATGGAAAGCGCCGCGATAATTGATCCGCCGATGATCACGCCCGTCTCATTGCCGCAGCAACAGGTGGCCTCCGGCTCCGAGCCCGCCGATGTCGCGCCCGAGCGCCCGCCTGCCTTTGCGGTGGAACGATTGTCGATCTTTTATGGCGAAAAGAAAGCGATCGAGGACGTGACTCTCACCATTCCGTCCAAAATGATCACAGCCATCATCGGCCCGAGCGGTTGCGGCAAATCCACTCTTCTGCGCTCGCTCAATCGCATGCACGAGCTCGCTCCAAACACACGGATCGAAGGCAAAGTGCTTTTTGCCGGCGATGACATCTATGCGCCTGAGGTCGATCCAGTCGTCATCCGCCGGCGCATCGGAATGGTTTTTCAAAAATCGAATCCATTTCCAACCATGTCGATTGCGGAGAACGTTCTCGTCGGTTTAAAACTGAACGGTGTGCGCGATCGCGCCTTCCTGCGCGAGCGGCTCGAGCAATCGCTCCGGATGGCGGCGCTATGGGACGAAGTGAAAAATGATCTGCACAAACCCGGCATCAGCTTGTCCGGTGGTCAACAGCAGCGGCTTTGCATCGCGCGCGCCATCGCGGTTGAGCCGGAAGTTCTTCTGATGGATGAACCCGCTTCCGCGCTCGACCCGATTGCAACCGCGAAAATCGAGGAGCTCATCCACGAGCTTAGTGCCAATTACACCGTCGTCATCGTCACGCATAACATGCAGCAGGCCGGACGGTGCTCCGATTACACCGCCTTTCTTTACCTCGGGCGACTGATCGAGTTTGCGTCGACGACAAAGATTTTCACAAATCCGAGCGAACGACAGACGGAAGATTATATTACTGGCCGGTTCGGCTGATTAGACCGACATGGTTACAAAGCATATTCTTGGAACTTTTGATGAGGCGCTCGCCTCACTGCGCAACAATGTGCTCATGATGGCCGGGCTGACCGAGCGCAGCCTTGATCGCGCGATGAAAGGATTGTTCCAAAGGGACGACGATCTTTGCGCAAACGCCATCGCCGATGACGAGGAAATCGACCAGTTGGAAATACAGATCGACAAGGACGGCGTAGATGTGCTCATGCGTTTTCAACCTCTGGCTTCCGATCTCCGTCGTGTCGTCTCGGCCATGAAACTTTCTTCTAACCTCGAGCGCATGGCCGATCAAGCAACAAACATCGCGCGCCGGGCGCGCAAGCTGAACCGGCATCCGGCGCTGCCGGAGCTGGAATTGATCGCGCCGATGCACGCCCACGCCATGTCGATGTTCAAGGACAGCATCGACGCGTATGTGCGCGAGGACGTGCAGCTCGGGCGAGCTGTGGTACCGCGCGATGAAAAGCTGGATGAATTGAATCGCGTCGCCAGCCGGCGCTTGATCCAGCGAATGGCGGAAGATCCCGATCAGTTGCGTGGTTATCTGAATTTAATGTTCATTGCGCGACATCTCGAACGCGTGGGCGATCACGCCACCAACATCGCCGAGGACGCGGTCTATGCGGCTGCGGCCGAAGACATCCGGCATCAGCAGTTTGTCGCTTCCAGCTAGCGGCGGGGTTGCCCGGATGGCCACGCGACACGAAAGTGATTGCGACCACATTCCGTTGCCGACCTTGAAGTAAATGCAGCAAGCCAGCGCCAAAGTCACTGAAGAACAGCCGGTTGATCAACCGAGTGTCGTCGCCACAACCGATGTTCCAATTGCGCGCGATTTTTCCGATCCGGCAAATTTCATCAACCGCGAGTTGAGCTGGCTCGAATTCAATCGCCGCGTCCTCGAAGAAGCGCAGGACGCGACGCAGCCGCTGATCGAGCGGGTCAAGTTCCTCACTATTTTCAGCTCAAACCTGGACGAGTTTTTCGAGATTCGGGTCGCCGGAATCAAACAACAAATCGAGAGCGAGACCAGCGATGTCGGTCCCGACGGATTGAGTCCGACCGAGACGTTCAACAGCATCCGGCGAGTCGTGAGCGAGCTGGTCGCGACCCAATATGCGCTTTGGAACGCCGAACTGCTCCCGCAGCTTGCCAAGAATGGAATTCGCGTCCGCGAAGTGTCGCACCTGAACGCCAAGCGCGCGGCCTGGGCGCATCGTTATTTTCAAAAGGAAGTCTTTCCGATGCTGACGCCCCTCGCTGTCGACGCCAGTCATCCGTTCCCGCAACTCTTGAACAAGAGCCACAATTTGCTCGTGCGTGCTAAGGCGCAACGCGGGGGCGAGCCGTTGCATGCGATCGTGCAAGTGCCGCGGGTTGTTCCCCGTCTGATCGCGATGCCGCGCGGAAAAGACGCGGACGAACCATGGGATTACATTTATCTCGCTTCTCTGATCAAGCAGCACACCGATGAGTTGTTTCCTGGTTTGATCCTCGAAGGTGTGCATGCCTTTCGTGTTACTCGCAATAGCGACCTCTACATCGACGAGGAGGAAGCGGAGAATCTGTTGCGCACAATCGAGCAGGAACTGCGGCGTTCCCGTCGGGGCGATGCGGTACGATTGGAAGTGGAAACTGATTGCCCGAAAGATTTTCTCGAGCTGCTTTGCGGATTTTTTGATCTCACCGAGGCCGACACCTACAAGGTCGATGGTCCGCTCTCGATGACGCATCTGGCGCCGCTCATCAGTAACGACACCTTTGCCAAACTGAAAGACCGGCCTTTTCAACCAGGACACGACCCCGCGCTTCCGCCGCATGCGGATATTTTTGAGGTTCTGCGCCGGCAGGATATTCTCCTTCATCACCCCTACGACAGTTTTGATCCCATTGTCGATCTAATCGAAGAAGCGGCGCAGGATCTGCAAGTGCTTGCCATCAAGATCACGCTTTATCGTACCGGCGGCGATTCGCCCATTGTCGCAGCGCTCATCGATGCGGCCAATGCGGGCAAACAAGTGACGGCTATCGTCGAGTTGCGCGCGCGCTTCGACGAAGCGGTCAACATTCAATGGGCTCGCCGGCTGGAAGAGGCTGGCGCGCATGTCATCTATGGCGTGGTCGGATTGAAGACGCATTGCAAAATGCTTTTGGTCGTCCGCCGCGATGCCGATCGCATTCGCCATTACGTCCAGCTCGGCACGGGCAATTACAATCCACGAACTGCGCGCATCTATACTGATTGGAGCTTCTTCACCACCGAACCACAATTGACCGAGGAAGTCGGGATCGTTTTTAATACAATCACCGGCCTGGCCGCTTATCCTGGTTTGAAGAAGTTGATGGTCGCGCCTTTCGATATGAAGCAACGCCTGATCGGCTTCATCGAGCGCGAACGCGATCACGCACGCGCGGGCAAACCGGCGCGCATCATCGCGAAACTCAACTCGCTGGTCGATCAAGAGGTCATCGAAAAACTTTACGAAGCCTCCTGCGCGGAGGTGACGATCGACTTGATCGTGCGCGGCATCTGCTGTTTGCGTCCGAAAATTCCGGGCTTGAGTGAAAACATCCGCGTCATCAGCATTGTAGGACGCTTCCTCGAGCACAGCCGGATTTATTACTTTGCGAATGCCGGCACGCCGGAAGTTTTCTTATCGAGCGCGGATTGGATGCCGCGAAACTTTTTGCGGCGCGTCGAGGTCGCATTTCCAATCGAAAATCCAGCGTTGCGCGACAACATCATCAACGAAGTGCTTCCGCGGTTCCTAAATGACCGGGTAAAAGCGCGCGAGCTTCAGCCGAGTGGAAGTTATCGACGGTTGAAGCCAGAGGGACCGGAGCCCAGCGCGCAAGCGCAATGGCATTTCCGGGAACGTTCGCGGGAGCGCGCGAAAAAGCTTGGTCGCAAAAAAACGCCCCGGGCTGATAAGTTGATTCCCATCACGGTTGCGCCACCGCCACCGAAACAATCATGAAGAAGAAGATTTTGGTCATCGATGTCGGCGGCACGCACGTGAAGTTGATGATCTCCCGCGCAGAGAAGCGCAAGTTCAAGTCGGGAGCGCGCATGACGCCGCGGCAAATGGTGTCGCAAATCAAACCGCTCATTGCCGATTGGAAATTCGACTTTGTCTCGATGGGATTTCCGGCGCCCGTGGTGAATGGGCGCATCGCCAGCGAACCCAAACATCTCGGCCACGGCTGGGTCGGATTTAATTTCGAGAAGGCGCTCAGTAAACCGGTCCGCCTGATCAACGACGCCGCCATGCAAGCGCTCGGCAGTTACCGCGGTGGTCGAATGCTTTTTCTCGGACTCGGCACCGGCCTCGGTTCGACTTTTGTTTGGGCCAACACCGTCCTCCCGCTCGAACTCGGCGATTTGCCCTATCGTGATCGCGCAATCATCGAAGATTATCTTGGCCGGCCCGGCCTGGAACGGCTTGGCGAAAAAGAATGGAAGCGCGAGGTTGAATTCGCGGTCGCGCAATTGAAGAAATCTCTCGTCGCCGACTACGTCGTGCTCGGCGGCGGCAACACCAAAAAGTTGGATTCACTTCCGGAAGGAGTTGAGCGCGGACATAATCGGAACGCGTGCCTTGGCGGCACGCGTCTGTGGCAAATAGAACCGCGCACCCGTCGCCCGAAGTGGCGCATCCTCTAAAACCAGCCATAAGATCGACATGTACCTTTATTTTCTCAGACACGGCGAAGCGGATTGGCCAGACTGGAAAAAGCCCGACGACGAACGTCCGCTGACCAAGCGGGGCAAAAAAGAGATGCACGAAGTCGGCGCGTTCCTTGCCCGAATCAAAGCGCGGCCTGATCTCATCCTGACCAGCCCGCTGCCGCGCGCATCGCAAACAGCGAAAATTGCGGCCGAGCATCTCAAAATAAAATGTCGCGAAGAAAAATTGCTCGCGCCTGGCTTTGGGCATTCGCAGCTTAAACGTTTAATTGAAAAACATCCTGCCGAGAGCTTGATGCTCGTCGGTCACGAACCGGATTTCACGGAAACGATTTCTGCCCTGACTGGCGCGTCGCTTAAACTCGCGAAGGCGGGCGTCGCACTGGTCGATGTCAATGTTTCTTCAGGCAATGGAAGATTGCTCTGGCTATTCCCACCGAAGGTCATGAAGAAGTAACTCGAGC